>JBGCDN010000613.1:0-8500 GCA_045105495.1 Planctomycetaceae bacterium | reverse complement strand
GGAAACAGCCGAAACGCATTGAGCATCGGTGACAGCAGCCACGGGTATCGTAGGCTTCTGCTGAGAACTCGGCAGATCCGTTGTCGTTGTCGCACGTCACGCCTGAGTAGCTTTTCCCACTTTGACGGCAGTTCTGGGTTCCAGCCATTGCGAATGACTTCATGAACCAATGGCACAATAAGCTCTGCAGATGCCATCGCCCATGCCATACCTTCACCAGTAAACGGTTCGACATAGCCCGTCGCGTCTCCCAGCAGAAACACGCGATCAATTGCGACTGGCAACGTAGCACGCGTCAGAGGCAACGTCCCCTTGACCGCCGCTGCGTCGAGATTCGCCGGTGGTGACAGATCGTTTTGAACATAGATTTCCCGCAGTGCATCCACCGGCGAACTACCCGTTTTCAAAACACTCGCATCCAGAGCGGCAGCCACGCTCAAATGGTGACCTTCAACTTGCACGGTTCCGACATACCCATGCTTCGCCACTGCCATTTGCAACTCGTTCGTTGGATACGATACATCTGATGCGGCACGAGGAATAACTGCTCCCACGCCAACTCGCGAACTCTTAGACACATGGGATTCCACTTCCGCGAACATCCTCAAACTCGGATGCCCCAACCCATCGCAGGCCAGCACAACATCCGCTGACAAATCGCCTGACCCGCATTCAGTCCTATTAGCATCGTTCCAACCTTGCAGCCGCACTTGCGCACGATTGGTATTTGGAAGAACGGTTGCTGTGACGCCATCTTTGAAACTGCCACCGGCACCGACGAATGCCGATACCAACTGACTATCCAGCTCTGATCGGGACACAGCCTGCATTCCTGAGACACGCACCGTTGCCTGAGAACCACGAATATGGAACCGGGTCGTTTGAATGGGATTCGAAGACTTCGACAACTCACTCGCAACGCCAGCGCTTTCCAGAGCTCTCCATGCTTTCGCGTTCAGACAACAGCCGCAAACCTTATGGCGCGGAAACTTCTGTTTCTCGACGAGAAGCGTCGCAAAACCAGCTCGAACACAATGCAGCGCAGCCAGCGCGCCGGCGACCCCTGCTCCGATGACGATAACCTGCCAATCGCACTCGTCCGAAAGGCGGACTTGATTAGTGCCTGACTTAGTCATGAGCGAATTCGACAGCTCATGAGGAACCGTTCCGGCCAGTGTCGATCAATCTTCGGCTCGCACCACTCCGCGCGAAGTGCGAGGCCTTTCGCCTCGGCAACGGTGAAAGCACCTTCAACCGATCGAGGCCCATCAACGTGAACCACGTAACACCGACTCAGAAGTCGACACCCTGTCCAGGCGAGCCAGTAACCGAAACGAGTTCGCTGAAGATCGTCAACCAGAACCAACTGACTGGCGGTTTGCCGCATGAAGGCCAGCAGCGTCAACGCATCCGATTCATCCAGGTGATGCAGAAACAGCGAACACATCACAACGTCGTAGCTTTGAGCAAGTGTGTCTTGCAGTACATCATGCTGGAAGAAGTTGACACGGTTGCAACCCGTATCGCGTGCCTGCTGCGTGGCCACTTCGATAGCGACCGGGCTAATGTCACAGCCATCAATTTCTACCGAACAGCCGCGCCTGTGAAGTCGGTTCGCAAGCTGAACCACCAAATCGCCACCACCACAGGCAATGTCAAGAATGCGAAGTGGTTCTGAAGTGGAGCCATCAAGAACCCCGCTCTTCACAATCGCCCGTTCGAACACCGTCGTGGTTCGACTCAGTGAATTCACTCGGCGAAGTCCGACCAAAGCCTGCTCATGCAGTTTCCGGTCAAGCGATGGATCATCCATCAGTTCGGGCTGGAGCCGGCGATGTTTCAACCCGTCGGACACGAATTTGGTTCCTCATCATTAATTCACAACTTGTGATTCTTCACGCGGCCAGGTTGGCATGAACGAACCAGCACGCCGTTGAGTGTAGATACCGGCTGCCGTTTGGAAACGACGCAAATGACGAACGGTCGCAATCGATCAATCAGCTCGGCTTAACAAGGAAGCCCCGGCGGATGATGGTTTCCGAGATTTTGAGTGCCTCGCCCGTTACACCAGCTTCGCGCACGAGGTTCAATTCGTCTTCGATCGCGTATTGGGTCCGACGTAGGTCAACCTTACCGTCCTCGATAACCGCGTAAGACGCTTTTGCAATTCCGTCTCTTGGCTGGCCAACGCTACCGGGATTCACCAACTGCTTGTTGCCGGCTTGAACATGCATCGGAATGTGAGTGTGTCCAACGAGAACAAAGTCGGCATCGATCGATTCGAGACGAGTTCTCCATTCGGCTTCATCGGTGAGATACTCGTCCATCGGATCACGGGGCGTGGCATGCACCATGTGGAATGAGAAGCCACCAAGTTCAACAAACTGAGTGACCGGCAATCGAGCAAGCCACGTAATGCTTTCGGCATCGAGCGAATCGTGCACCGGTCGAGTTGCTGCAGCGAGAAGCCGGAAGCCTCCCCCACGACGCGGCGCGACTTGTTGGGCGACGGCGTGATCGTGGTTGCCTCGAACAACTGCATCACAGTTCTCACGAGCCCAATTGATGCATGGCTGCGGCTGAACACCGTAATCCACCAAGTCACCAACGCAGAGACACGCGTCGTACGTCTGCTCGATCTTCAGCACTGCTTGAAGTGCGGTCCAATTCGCGTGGATGTCGGCGACAACAAGAATTCGCATAAAACGTGGCCTACCAGAGGCGGCAGATTGAACGCAGGGATTGACGCCGATTTTCAGAGTCGGTTCTAATGGACGTATCCAGTGTCACGCGCCCAATGACGAGGAACCACCATGTCGAAAGTCAGTTCGCTGCCCCTCCGGGAGAAGTTTACTGCCGCCGAACGGTTGACGCGAGAACTGATCGAGCATCTCGACCAGGGATTTCTTCCTCGGATAAAAGCGCTTCGTCGCGTCTGTCGAAAAGACGAATCATCTGGCGTTACCGATAAGTCGGTGCGACACGAATGTCAGCAGCTGTTCAAGTCGGAAGATTTCTCAGACCAGCTAATCAGTGAACTGAGCGAGTTATTCGACAGCATCGACACTGAACTGCAGACAATGGTTTGACTGATTCTGCGTCGGCGGCCTTTCATTCGGCTACCCGTACGGCAGGCATGGTCGCTCTTGAGCGATTCGTCGCCCACAGATAGTTTTTCGGGCAGGGGTGCCAGATTGAGAGGGTGAGAGGCAACACGCTACTGTACGGGTTCCTTGAACCAGTTTTGCTTGGCGCTGTTATGCGAAGATTGTCGCTGCTACTTTCCATTGTCGCTTGCGTGCTCCTGGGTTCCTACGAAACAGCCGATGCGCAAATTCGGATCCGCAGTTCGACCACTCAGCGCGGCCCTGATGGGCAAGTTATCCAAGGGCCCAAAGTTGGCGAACGCAAGTTTGGTGACAAGCCCGTTGCTCGTGTTTGGCACTCGAAGATTAACGCTGCCAACGGATTTCAATACATCCAAAAAGTCTCTAGAGAACTGGAGATCAAGCAAAGCCCGTTCATGATGATCCCACCTGGCGCAGGTGATGTGGCGGGCCCGGCGATGTCAGGACTTGGTGCAAAGCGGCAAGAACTGAAGGGTGTGTTGGTCTACCTGGCCAAGGGCCTCATTCCGATCCCCGCGTCAATCAACTTCAAACGCATCGCGAATGAAAAGGAATTTCGCAAAGAGGTCATGGCCGCCAAGGCCATGTGGGGCGACGCTGCGCAACTGATTGGCAAAGGCAACAAGTACGAAGTCAAAGTCGACCTCGGCCAAATGGCGAACTCTGCGCCGGCCCCCAAGGATTCCGACGACTCGAAGAAGGATGGTGAACCAGCCGAAGGTGGTACCCGCGCAGTCATTGCATTCTCCGCTCGAGTTGGAAGCGGTGATGGTGCAGGCGAACCAACAGAGCTACCTGAGGGCATTGAACTCGGGCCGATGTCAACGTTCTATCGATACAACGATGGCATCATGTTTGATTCGCAGGCTCCTGAACTGCACGACATGCGTCTTCCAAAGATCGAAGACCTCACGCTCAAGCGAGAACAGGACGCGCTGGACCTTTACGCAGACGTCGATCTCTCTCAGGTTCCGCAGGCATACAAAGAAATCTTCTGGAACGCGATTAAGGTAAAGGCCAACGCGTTTCTTCAGAAGTACGACGAAGAACCAGATGAAGAATACGCTGTTCGCAAAGCGTCCGGTCAGTTCTCCATGGAACTCACCCGCGCGGCGATATTGGATGTGGATCGCATTCGGCTTTCGTTGACCTTCGTAAAAGGCGAAGAACCACTGAACCTCGACGTAGTCGTGGATGCTCGAAAAAACAGCAATCTCGCGAAGCAATTGGGCGCCGTTAGTCGGGGTGTGAGTGGGTTCAATTCGCTCCGCAAGAAGAAGTCGCCGATGACGATTGCTTCGGCCTGGCAGATGCCGCAGAACTTTCGCAACATGGCCAAAGCTGTGTTCGAAAAAGGCAAGCTGCAACTCGAAGAACAGCTCGCGTCCGATGCCGACGGCTTGCTGGCTGTCGAAGAGATGTTCGACGTACTTAGCCAAACGGTTGACGCCGGTTCGGCTGACGCGATTCTGAAACTGGGAGGCGATCCGAAAACAGGCTTCGCCTTGTACGGCGGTCTTCGAGTTCAAGGAGCCGACGCTCTCGCAAAGAATCTATCCGTGGCTTTGAACGGATTGCCTGCTTCTCCTGAGAACCAAATCCACGTGACACGTGAAGACGACCGTGAGTTTCTAAGCTTCCGCTTGGACGAGTTGTACTTACCGGGCGAAGAGAACAAGCAGCTACCAGCCCAGTTGCATTTCACAGTCGCGAATTCATGCTTGTGGTTTAGCGTTGGTGGCGTCACTTCGTTCGACGTTTTGAAATCGGTTCTGGCCGACGCTGAAGAAGGGCGAAGCGATCGCAAAACGCCGGCTGCCCCCTTCGTGCTTGATTTGCAACTTAGTGACTGGCTGAAGTCTGCTGAGGCTGAAGCAGCGAATGAGTTCAGTGAACTTCCGATGCAAACACTGCAACGTTTCGAAGAAGCGGTTCATCGAACTTTTGCAAACCAGTTCTCGTTCACCGCGAATATCCCGGGCATGGATTCTTCAAAGTCGAAAATGGAGTTTCGCGACAGCTATCTTGCCAAAGCGATTGCAGACGGACAGGACGAGCTTCACGTCGAGATCGACACCAGTCCCAAAACGGTTCGAGCCAAGGCGCAGGTCGGCGAGGGGATTATCAAGTTCGTGATTGCTCGATTCCTGGAAGTCCAAAGTAGAGCCATGGAAAACATGAGCTTCGAGGTCATCGAAAGCGAAGAGGGTGGCCGGCGTAGTATCACTGTGCGTGGCGGATCAGCAGGCGGTAGCGACAAGTGAAAGGACTGTTCGTTACGGGGACGGATACCGATGTCGGCAAGACATGGATTACCAGCCTGATCGCCAAACAGCTCCGCGCGGAAGAAAGACGGGTGGGTGCTTACAAACCAGCGTGCAGCGGAGCTGAACAGGACCAGAACGGCAATCAATTCTGGGCCGACATCCACGCGTTGGCCGAAGCAACAGATGGAGAGTTCCCCGACGAACGAATCTGCCCACAACGATTCCGAGCACCGTTGGCACCGCCCGTTGCAGCGGCGGCAGAGGGCCGAACGATCGATGCTACTCTTCTTCGCAGTGGAATTGATTGGTGGCGAAACGAGGTCGACGGGCTTCTGATTGAAGGCGTCGGCGGATTGCTGTGCCCACTGACTGAAACCGAGACCATCGCTGACTTCGCAGTCGATTTGGGCTTCCCCACGCTCATCGTTTCACGACCAGCCTTGGGCACAATCAACCACACTTTGCTTACCTTGGAAGTGGCAAGACAACGCGGCTTGCATGTGGTTGGTGTCGTACTGAACCACGCAACCAGCCAGCAATTCGATCCGGAATTCATCGCCTCGAACGCCGAACAAATTGAGCGATTTGGAGAAACTTCGGTGCTGGGTGTTTGTGCGTTCAACGAAGAGACCCTGGCTTCGGCAGGCAGCGACGTATTGGCAGGAAGTGACTGGTTCTCACTCTTTGGTTGTGCAGAATAGATCATCAATCTACTGCAAAATCGAAGAGGCGCGCGTTGTCTGAAGAACTAGTGAAAGTCGTTTGCGGGCAATGCGACGGAAAGATGCGCGTCAGAAAAGTGGGCCACGCCGTAGTCTGCCCACATTGCAGTTCGCACCTGCGAGTCACAGACGCCGTCGAAACCGGAGCGTCACTGACGGTTGAAAGTGGATCGGGAGTTCTTGACCGTGTCACGTCACGATCCGGGGTTCTCCGCAAGGGTAGCGACGTTGCGAAGTCGCCAGAAACCAACGAGGCAGAAGTTTCACGCAAGTTGTTTCTCTTGATTGCCAGCTACGCGAGTGCGGTCACCATCGCTCTGGCGTGGTTACTGTTCTCCGGCAGGACACACCCATTGGAAAGCCTTCCAGATGTGCGAACACTCGCTGCAGATGAGCTTGAATTCGTCGGTTTAAACACACCATTGCCAGCCGGACACACACTTGCACTTAATGAAACGCGGCGATTCGGTGACGTGCTAATTACACCACTCCGAGTGACTCGCGAACCGATTGAGTTCGAACACTACGAGAACAAATCGGCCACACGTCCTCCAACCGGAAACGTTTTGAAGCTGTGGATAAAGTTCGAGAACCTAGCAGACGACGTCGCGTTCCCGCCCTACGACACAGCGTTGATGTCGCGGCGAGTTCGAGTTGAAGGCGACACATTCGACGCGAAGGCAAACACATTTCTCTGCAGCGCTGATCAGCCAAGAACGCTGGAGAATGTTGTGCTGAACTACGAACATCAGTTCGACAGCGAATGGAACATCGCCCAACAGCCCACTCAGCCTTTATCACCGGGAAGCCAACTCACCACCTTTGCTGCATCCGCAGAGGAGATCCCGAAGCTGAACGGCGATCTGGTTTGGCGAATTCAGTTTCGCAAAGGCATTAACCGATCGACTCGCCGCGGCGTTACCACCCTGGTCGACATCACGTTCAAAGCCACCGACATCCTTTAGGCAACTTCCAGTTGCATCGGGGTGCGGCTGCGACGTTGGATTGTGGTTTTTGGGAGGCTCTTCGCCGCATGGACGGGGTTGGGATCCCAATGCCCCAACCGCCTCCAACACGAATACGTCTAGCCGATATTCATCGTGACTGTCTTGAGTTCGGTATACGCGGCTAACCCAGCAGCCCCCAGTTCTCTGCCGACGCCGCTGCGTTTGAAGCCGCCGAACGGAGCAGCGGCATCGAAAACGTCGTAGCAGTTCACCCAAACAGTACCCGCTCGGACAGCCCTTGCGACCTGATGAGCTTTGCTGAGATCCTGAGTCCACACAGCAGCGGCCAAACCAAACGTCGTATTGTTCGCACGTTTGATAACTTCTTCCACGTCGCTGAACTTCAGAATACTCATGACAGGGCCAAAGATTTCTTCGCGAGCAATCGTCATGTCGTCAGTGACATTGTCGAAGACGGTCGGCTCGAAGTAGTACCCTTTCTCACCGAAGCGGTTGCCGCCGATGACACAATCGGCTCCTTCAGCATTTGCTTTTTCAACATAGCCAAGAATTCGATTTAACTGGTTCTCGTCAACCTGCGGCCCCTGAGTCGTTGATGCATCGAACGGATTCCCAAGCACCCGGTTCTTCGCGCGGTTGGAAACTTCCTGTACGAATTCGGCGTGAATGGAATCTTCGACAAAGACGCGACTCCCCGCACAGCAACACTGGCCCTGATTGAAGAACAGGCCAAACTCGGTGCCAGCGATTGCCGCTTCGAGGTTTGCGTCAGCAAAGATAATATTCGGGCTCTTTCCGCCAAGTTCAAACGTGACTCGCTTCAGCGTTTTCGCTGCGGCAGCCATGATGATCTCGCCAGTCTTGTCTTCACCCGTGAATGCAATTTTATCGACGTCCGGATGTTCCACCAAAGCAGCACCAGCGGTGGGACCATATCCAGGTACAACATTAATGACGCCCGGTGGGAACCCGGCTTCCATCGCCAGTTCTGCCATTCGCAGACACGTTAGCGGTGTTTGCTCGGCCGGCTTCATAACGATGGTATTACCAGTCGCAAGCGCGGGACCCCACTTCCAAGCGACCATCAGCATCGGAAAGTTCCATGGGATGATCTGACCAATGACGCCTACCGGTTCGCGCCGCGTGTAGCAGAAGTTGTTCTCGCCGCGGATCGGAATTGTGTCACCGTGAATCTTGTCTGCCCAACCGGCGTAGTAGCGAAGACAGTCAATGACAAGCGGCAGGTCAGCGGCGCGGGCATCACTAATGGGCTTGCCGTTATCCAGCGTTTCGAGTGCCGCAAGTTCGTCGAAGTTCTCCTCCAACAAATCTGCCAACTTCAGCATCAAGGCTCCACGATCACGCGCGTCCATCTTCGACCATGGCCCCGATTCAAACGCGGCGCGAGCGGCCTT
>JBGCDN010000612.1:0-3407 GCA_045105495.1 Planctomycetaceae bacterium | reverse complement strand
CAAGTGGCCATCGTGGGTGAACCGAATGTTGGTAAGTCTACGCTACTCAACTCGCTGCTTGGTTTTGACCGATCCATCGTGTTCGACGAACCAGGTACAACGCGTGACATCGTTTCGGCTCGGACGGTATTCGAAGGCTGGTCGGTAATGTTGAGCGATACCGCGGGGATCCGTGAATCGGATGATGCGATCGAAGCAACCGGAGTCTCTGCCGCTCGAACTCGGGCCGAAGCTGCGGACCTACGGCTACACGTTCTAGATTTGTCTTCTGACACCAAATCAGAGCTCGAATTTGCTGGGCGGACATTGTTGATTGGGAACAAGTCCGATGTTGCCACGGAGTTCCCCGAAAACGTGGAGTTTCAGGTCGCGGCCACGACGGGCGCAGGTCTGAATGAGCTAATTCATGGAGTTGTTGGGAAGCTGGTTCCAAGGGGCCCGGATGCACACCAGTGTGTTCCGGTGAGCGATGTTCTCGTGGACTGGCTTAGAGGCGTGATTCTTGCGTGCGAGACGCGAGATCTTGAAACCGTTCGTTCTGCGATCGGTTCGCTGCCTGTCTAAACCGATGGGTGAGTCGAACATCGTGTTCGCGATCAGAACACAATCACCTAGAATGACACCGGTCCTATGTCATCGCTGTGTTCGGATTCATGACTGCTGACGTTCCTCCAATTTGCACGTATCCACGTCCTGATTTCCCGGGTCCGCTTTGCTACGGACCACTGAAACTAGACACGCGCTATCTGCTTTCGCCGTTGGCAGGCTTCACGAACCTTCCGTTTCGACGGATCGTGAGAGAACTTGGTGGCGTTGGCCTGGCCACCACCGATCTTGTGAACGCTCGGGGTTTACTGGCGGGCGGCGAACGCACACTTCAGCTTGTCGAAACAACTCCCGATGACAGTCCGTTCGCTGTTCAGATTTTCGGCGCCGAAGCGGACATCATGGCTGAAGCCGCACAGTTCCTCGAAGCACGCGGCGTTGATTCGATTGATATCAACATGGGATGTCCGGTTCACCGCATTACCAAAGGCGGTTCCGGTGCCAGCATGATGTGTCGAACGGACGAAACCGTGCAGCTTGTCGAGAAAGTGGTTCAGTCGGTTTCGATTCCCGTCACATGCAAAATGCGTTTAGGCTGGGACGACAAGCAGCTCACCGCGCCGGCTTTTGCGAGGATGTTTGAACAGGTTGGCGTCGCTGCGATCGCGATTCATGGAAGAACCCGAGCTCAGGGGTTCAGCGGATTTGTGAATCTCGACGGGATTCGCCAAGTCGTTGAAGCCGTTGAGGCGATTCCGGTGATCGGAAACGGTGATGTTCGAAACATTGCCGATGCAGCCCGTATGCTAAGCGAAACCGGCTGCCACGGTGTTTCAGTCGGGCGCGGGGCTTTGGCGAATCCGTGGATCTTCAATCAGTTGGCCGAGTGGGAACGAACGGGTTCCTTTCCGCCCGCAGGGACATTTGACGAGCGACTCAGTCTGCTCATGCGTCAATTCAACTATCTGGAAGAACGACATGGTAGCCGGCGAGCGATCATCATGTTCCGCAAGATGGGCCACTGGTATCTCAAGGGGATGCGTGTCAAGAAGCGACTGCGTGGTGATTTTCAGGTCGCAAAGACTCGGGTGGAGTTTGACGCTGCTGTTGCCGCGATCCGTAAGGCGGGGCCGGTAAGTGGCTCTCGCAGCGGGGTTCTAACTGATGTGCATGTCCCGGTTCCATCCGGCCCGGTCGAGAAGTGGTAATCATTCCCACCCCGGACCGCGCATGAAAAAAGACGCCCAACGTTTGTTGGGCGTCTCTTAACGGTTGAATCAACCGATTCGTCTTCAAGCCGGCATTAACCGCAGCATCCGCCACAGCCACCGAAACCACGACGACGACCGCCACGGAACTGGCGTCGACCGCGGTAAGCTCGTCGGCCACCACGGACTTGACCGCAACCTGAGTTGCAGCCGCCGCATGTTGGTGCTGGAGCAGCACAGCATGTTGGCGCTGGTGCGGCACAGCAAGTTGGAGCAGGAGCAGCACAGCAAGTTGGTGCTGGTGCAGCACAACCGCCGCAGCTTTGAACTGGTGCTGGTGCACAGCCACCGCAGCTCTGAACTGGAGCAGCCATGACTGGAGCGGCAACACCGCAACCGCCACAGCTCTGTACTGGAGCAGCGTAGCTGACAGGTGCAGCCATAACTGGTGCAGGAGCAGCGACAGTTACACCACATCCGCCACAGCTCTGAACTGGAGCTGGTGCAGCGTAGCTAACTGGAGTTGCAGCAATTGTGTTGCAGCCAGAGACTGGTGCGGTGTAGCCACAAGTTGAGATCGGTGCAGAACAAGCTGAGTTGTTACCACAGGCGCGACGACTACCACGGCGTCGTCCGGCATCGGCTGAGTCAGCAGTCATGGCGACCAGTGCCAGGACTGCGACCACGGTGAGAACGCGTTTCATTTCAAAACTCTCCAAACGTTGGGTAAAAGGGTAGACTGCATAAAGTTTGCGGTCCGCCGGACGTTAGCCCCGTTTCGCTGGCTTATCAACGGACCTGATAGGTGAAATTTGCGGAAAATACGAGTTTTCCGTGGCTTCGGAAGGCATGGAAGACGCGCGAACCCGGTTTTCTGGGTTGGGTCCTAACTTAAGACGGGGCGAAAATTGGTTCAGATTCGCCGAATAAACTAAGCCGAATTCTTGGCGGGTTTTCCGAAGTCAGCTGGAATCACTTGACCCAGTTAGCCGAATCTGGAAACTTCTGATCGACGTAAGCCCCGATAGCTCAATTGGATAGAGCAACGGCCTTCTAAGCCGTAGGTTCCAGGTTCGAATCCTGGTCGGGGTGCTTTCTTTCATGACCCGCAAGCATGCAGCGTCGAGGCGTCTAAATGACGCACGTTAGCGTTGCCAGTAGCAGCAGCTCTGCTACTCCGGTCCTGTGCCCCGAAAGAGTTCGGCAGCACTTCCCTGTATTTTTCGGGCGAATGGGATCGACAGCCAGCTTGGGGCAGTTGACACTCTGGGTGAGCCCATTGGTCTGATGAAATCTACGAGGCGTTGTGATTGGCGTATGCCTAGTCCAGCATCATGTAGGGAGGGCTGACGACGAGTTCAGGAACGACAGCTCTAGCCGGAAGCTTCGCGACAGCGATCGCGCACGCTGCGATGTCGTCGGGTTGCAGCATCGCCGCCCGTCGCTCGGCTGGTGGTGGCTCCGGAGGTTGATCGACGATTGGTGTGTTGGACTCGCCCGGGCTTGCAGCGCTTCTTCAGTGCGACCGACGATCACGACACGGCACCCTTCCGCTGCAAATGCCTCTGCGATTGCACGGCCGATTCCGCTGCCGCCACCAGTGACTAATACCGTTTTCGTTTTCAGGTCGCCCGGACGGGTTCTCTCATCTTC
>JBGCDN010000611.1:0-10435 GCA_045105495.1 Planctomycetaceae bacterium | reverse complement strand
CGATTCGGTAGCGGACGATCGAGAGTACAAGTTTCAGTTGTGGTGTTTGTCTCTTAGTACCGGTGATGTCTTGTGGAAACGCGATTGCCAGACAGCCAAGCCACAAGTGAAGCGTCACAGCAAGAGTAGTCATGCAAATCCGACTCCCGCGACAAACGGTGATTACGTTGTGACGAGTTTTGCGAGCGAAGGCGTCTACTGCTACTCGGCGGATGGCGAGCTAGCATGGAAAAAGGACTTTGGGTTCCTCGATAGTGGCTGGTTCTTCGATCGAGCCTTCCAGTGGGGCTTTGCTTCTTCGCCGTACATTTTCGAGGACACTGTTTACCTGCAATGTGACATTCAGGATCAGTCATTCTTGGTTGCCTTGGATGTGAAGACGGGCGACGAGAAGTGGCGAACCAAACGCGATGACATTCCGACTTGGAGTTCACCGGTGGCCTACCGCGATCCGTCTGAGAAGTTGCGAATCGCGGTCAATGGCACTCGCGAAGCTGCGGTCTACGACGGGGAAGATGGGAAACGGCTTTGGGGGCTGAGCGGCATGTCAGAGATTGTTGTCCCAACTCCGCAAATTACGCCGTCTTACGTGATGTTGGCTAGCGGCTACCGGCCCATTCGTCCCATCCTTGCTGTGAAGCACGATGCGGCTGGCGAACTGAAGGCGAAAGCGGATTCCGATTCCGAGGACAGCGACGCATTCGCATGGCGGTTGGCGACGGGTGGCTCCTACCTCCCAACTCCGTTGATTGCAGATGGGTATGTCCACGTTGTGAGCAACAGCGGAATTCTCTCCGTGTTCAATGCCAGCACGGGCAAGCGAGTTTCACGGGTGCGTCTGCGAGCCGTGGGAAGTTGTACCGGCAGCCCAGTCGCCGCCGATGGCAAGTTGTACGTGACTGGAGAGAATGGGAAGACGGTTGTGGTCCCGCTGGGGCCAAAGCAAAAGCCCAAGTCAACGAATGAGATCGGTGAAGCCGTCCTTACGACACCTGCGATTGCAGGCGGACGCTTACTGATCCGAGGTGAGAACCACCTGTTTGCAATCGGCGCGAAGAAGTAAGCGAACTGAGTGTCGGCAGAGTTGAGCCAGGCGAGTCTGACTCTGGAGGCGCTTCCGTCGTTCATTGCCGGAACGCGTTTTCATAACTCCGTGGTCAGTGAACTCCGATGTGATTGTTTGCAAATTCTACCAACTTGCTATTGAGGCATCGGCGGACTCCAGCGTAGCTTTGAGACAAAGGAGGGAACCGCCCATGCATCGACTTATTTGTGGCCTTGTTGGCAAGTTGGCAGCCGCGACCAACGGACGAAAAATCGACGACATCCTGTCTGATTCCGAAACAACAGAGGCTCGGGTTCTGGACTGGGACAACGCTCAGTTCTGGACCGAAGGCAGCTCTGCCGCCGGAGCGATTCCTGCGGTTCGGCCTAAATAGTGATGGCCGGCTGGAGAGCCGCTCATGCCAGAAAAAGTACGGGTCTGAAGATATCGAAATTCTTGACGCCGCTACGGCTGTTCGCAGGCGGCCAGCGATGTATGTCGGGCATGTCAAAGACCCAGCCGCTGTGAACACGCTTCTGGCAGAGGCATTGTGTATCTCGCTGGACAATGCGATTTCTGGTTGTGCCACTGAAATTACAGTGACGTTCCTTGATGATGGTTCGGTCTCTGTGTGTGACGATGGCCTTGGGTTAAGTGTGACGAAGACAGATTCGGGCCTCACTCCGATTGAGATCCTGCTTACTCAGTTGCACGCCTGTCGCGATGCGAAAACAAGAGTCAATGAGAGTTTGTGTGGCGTTGGCATTGTCGTAACCAATTGTCTGAGTAGCTCACTCGTTGTCGAGACCGTTCAAGACGGTTGGCTCTGGAGGCAGGACTACGCCAAAGACCTTCCTGTCTCCCGGATCCGAAAAGTTGAGCCATCTGCCGGGCAGATGCAACGCATCACCTTTCTCCCGGATCCCGAAATCTTTGGTAGCAACTGTTTGTCTCCGGACTACTTTTTCGAGTGGTTCGTAAGCAAGCAGTTCGAGCTCGAGTCTGCAGTTGCGAACATGGTTTCCGGCGGGCAGACACGACAGTTGTTCCCAGTTCGTAGCAAGCCATCTTAGCAGCCTGTTGAAGAACGGCAGTAGCACGACTCTCTGAGTCGCTTCTTGCGAAGATTTTCCACGACTCGAAGAGTAGTGCTAACATTCTTCAACGCCCTGTCAGGGTCTCGGTCGTTGCGCGGTGCGTCGGACTTTGAGATCAAGCAGGGGACGGGCGAAGAAGTCCGGGTTTGTTGTGTGAAGAGATTCCACCTCCAGCAGCTTCCAGTTCGGCGTTGTGGCCACGACTTAACCTCCAGTGCTTTGGTGCGGTGCGGCTGTTATTCTGAACTCATGATTACGAAGCGAGCCAGAACATCAACAGCGTATCGGAAGCCCCGATGTGATTTCGCGTTGGTGCTTGTCATGGTTTTGAGCACTCTTGTGTTCCCGCGAGGAGCCGCTGCTCAGGAGGGAAGCTTAAGCCAACAGCCTGGTCTGCAAGTCGAGAAGCCGGAAGGGCGGTCCGTCAAAACGGCCAAAGGCTTCATGGTCCACTATCGAGAGGCCATTCCTGGTACCAATGTGACCTTTGACATGGTTCCGATACCGGCAGGTAAGTTCGTGATTGGGAGTCCTGTGACAGAGCAGGGACGGAAACCGCACGAAGGGCCGCAGATTGAATTGCGTGTCGAACCCTTCTGGATGGGCCGGTGCGAGGTCACTTGGTCCGAGTATCGGGTTTTCATGGATTGCTATGAGATCTTTAAGGAGAGAGGACGGATCGACCAGGAAGTTCCGGAGAAATTTGACGCCGTGACAGCTCCGACACCGCTCTACGATCCGGCGACCGTTTACTCGCTTGGTGAAGATCCACGTGAACCAGCCGTCGCCATGACTCAGTTCGCGGCGCGGCAGTATACGAAGTGGTTGAGTCTTCTTACCGGTGAGTTCTATCGACTGCCGACTGAAGCAGAATGGGAATACGCCGCGCGGGCCGGGAGTCGAACGGCCTACTTCTTCGGGAAGGACTCCGGCGATTTGGACCGCTATGCCTGGTTCGCGGATAACTCGAATCAGCTGTATCACACAGTTGGTTCCAAGAAGGCAAATCCATGGGGCTTGTTCGACATCTACGGAAATGTCGCAGAGTTGACGCTCGATCCTTTTGAGGAAGATACCTATTCGCGGTGGGCTGAAGGTTCCCGCTCCGCAGCACCTCGCAACTGGATTACCGAAGTGCACCGAGAAGTCGTGCGAGGCGGTTCATGGGATTCGAAACCACCTGCATTACGCAGTGCTTCGCGGGATCGCACCAAGCCGAACTGGCAGCAAGGCGATCCGAATAATCCACAGAGCCCCTGGTGGTACACGGAAGAAGAGGCGTTGATGGTCGGCTTTCGAATTGTCAGGCCACTGGTCACGCCAGCGAAGTTGCTACGCCAACGCAACTGGGGAGAGACGAAAGTGCTTCGCGATGACCTGGACTCGCGCCTTTCGATAGGCCGTGGGGTCCGAGGTGTCGTTGATTCGCAGTTGAGTCAAGAGATTCAGAAGCGACGCGGTAGCCAGCAAGAACCAAAGCCGTGACTTGTGGGCAAGCTGGCGTAGTGGCCATGACTAAGTCGAGTCAGTTCCGTTCTGCTCGGTAAGCGTCACATGCATCTGCATGATTCGAAAGATGCAGAGAAGCATGCCTGTGATGGCGGGTGGTGCGAGCCAGACTACGAGTTCCGACGGGGCCATGTCGGGATTGATGTAGATCTTCAAGTGATTTGGGATGATCTTGAGGTCTCGTAAGACTGTCCATGCAAAGACGCTGAGCAGCGTCACGATCCCAAGAGAACTGAGGTATAGATTCCGGTTCGCTGGCAGATACGTCGCAAACGCTGCACTGCCAAATAGCGTACCGATGATCGCCGGACCGGGAATGAGTCCCCAGTTTGTGAATCTAACGAACCCATACTGGGCGTTCTCTTGCATCGAGCTCAGAGCCACCAGCACATAAGCAACAGCGACGCCCTCTGCGTATCCGAGTACCGTGTTGCGGAACCCAATCTTCACCCTGATCAGTCGGTTCGCCATCGTGTTCTCACGAAGTAGCCGTCACGCTCCGTCGTGACGTGGCACGACAGAACCAACCGCTGAGACCAAAGGCCAAGCGATCGAGTCCACCCGCTCTGAACGACAAAATTGTGGTTCAACGACAAATGTAGTGCGCGCGGGTTATCTCAACCTCAGATCAAGCTCAACAAACGGGTTCGCCCCTTTTTCGTCTCGCCGTCACTTCGCCCCTCAAATCGCTGCAAACGGCCGAAGTGACGGCGAGACGAACGGGGCGATGGGGCAAGTGTAATCATAACAGTCACTTACGACGGCGCACCGCATTTGTCGTAGAGCCAAAATTGTTCAAGCCCCAACAGCTCTAAACAGCGCTGGATGCTTCCACCATCATCTGGCGGAACTGTTCGAACAGGTAGTGGCTATCGTGCGGGCCGGCAGAAGCTTCCGGGTGGTATTGAACTCCGAAAGCGGGCTCGATCCTGTGGCGAATGCCTTCAATCGAACCGTCGTTGAGATTCGTATGCGTGATCTCGACATCGTCCGGTAGCGTATCGGCGTCGACAGCGAAGCCGTGGTTCTGCGAGGTGATTTCGACCGCTTTGGTGTCGTGATTGAGAACCGGTTGGTTCGCACCTCGATGACCGAACTTCAGTTTGTAGGTCTTCCCGCCGAATGCGAGCCCCAGCAATTGTTGTCCAAGACAGATGCCGAAGATCGGCTTCTTCCCAAGCAGGTTTTGAATTGTTGTGATTGCGTATTCCAGCGGTTCCGGATCGCCGGGACCGTTGGATAGGAAGACGCCATCTGGTTCGAGTGCAAGGATTTCCTCAGCAGTGGCTGTGCCGGGAACCACGGTGACTCTGCAGTTCATCTGCTTCAGGTGACGTGGAATGTTGAACTTCATGCCATAGTCGATGGCGACGACATGAAGTCCGGAATCCTCTGGATACTCAGAAAGACTGGAGGGAACGCCAAGTTCCTGCAGCGGTTCCGGCCAGTCACATGAGTCGGCCGGCATCACTTCTTTGACAAGGTCCTGTCCGACCAGCTGAGGGCTTTCCTGAGCCTTCTTGACGAGTGACGCATCGTCGAGATCTTCCGTCGAGATCACCCCCGTCATCGCGCCTTCTTCTCGAATTCGACGTACCAGCGCGCGGGTGTCGATATCTTCGATGCCGATGATGTTGTTCTCACGAAGGTAGTCGTCGAGCGATTGGTTTGAGCGGAAATTGCTGGGGTTCCGACAGAGTTCACGAACCACAAACCCTCGCAGAGCCAGGCCGTTGCTCTCAATGTCTTCGACGTTCACGCCATAGTTCCCGATCAGCGGGTACGTCATCGTGACAATCTGGCCACAGTAAGATGGGTCGGTCAGGATTTCCTGATACCCGGTCATGCTGGTGTTGAAGACGACTTCGCCGTAAACCTCTCCGGTCGCACCGAAAGAGATGCCGGTGAATACGGTGCCGTCGGCGAGTGCAAGTTTTGCGGTCTTTTCCGTCATGGAGATCGTCTACCAAACGAGGATCGTGCAGCTCTGGAGTCGTCGGGATTGCGACGACAAACGCCCGAATCTTACCGTGATTTACTCAGGATTCCACCAGCTTCAGCGCGGAAGTTGCGGGATGTTAGTTCCGCGAGAGTTCATCCACTTTTCGCTGCCAGTTCAGCAGGTTGACGGCATCGACCTTTTGCGAATACAGGCTGACCAGTCGCTTTGCTGCATCGACAAGCCGCCGCTGTCGGACGCTTCCGGGAATGTTGGTCTTCGTTTTGGTTAGCCCCTCGAAGCCTGCCTGGAGTTCTACTTCTGCCATCTCAAGCTGTTTTAGCCCGGTTAGAGCTTCCCCCAGGATGCTGCGGGTTTCGAAGATACGCCAATCGTCAGGTTGGTCCTGAGCTCGAATCTCGATGCTTTCCGCAGCCGAGTGTGCAGCCTCGCTGAACTTGCCATCTCTGATGTACAGGCTGGCGACGAGCGTTAAGTAGCTGGACAGAACGGTACGATTGGCCGCGGAATCTTCGTCTTCCACTCGGCGTCGCTGCGTGCTGATCAGTTCTTCAAGGCTGCCCGCTGTCTCGCGAAGTCGAACCAGCGATTGTGCCACAGAAGCCAGGGACACACCTGCCGCGAGAGGAGCGGC
Source organism: Planctomycetaceae bacterium (assembly GCA_045105495.1). Lineage (GTDB taxonomy): Bacteria > Planctomycetota > Planctomycetia > Planctomycetales > Planctomycetaceae > CAYNWT01. The sequence continues at coordinate 4,190 of JBGCDN010000611.1, read as the reverse complement.
GGAGGAACCAGTTAGGTTCATCGCAGTTTGAGCCATGTTTCGGGTGTCAGGGTCGTCCAGGAATCGACTGGCGTAGGATAGGAATCCAGCCGGGTCCAGCATGTCCGCTTCTTTTTCGGAATCGGTCTTCAGGTTGGAGACAATCAGGTCAGCGTATGAAGCAGCGATTCCCGCTTCGCTCTCAGCAAGGTGCTTCTGTTCGATGGCTCTATCGCGAGCCATCTCAGCAAGTCGTCGCAGTCGCAGGTCTTCTTCTCGAAGAAGTTTCGCAGCGGCTGTCGCCTTTTGGGCTGCAGCAGTGGCTTCTTTTGCAGCCTGTTCTTCGGTTTCCGCCAGGGCGCGAGCGTCGTGGGCTTTGATTGCGAGAAGAACGCTAATCACGCTGCTTGCGACCAGCAGACCGAAGAATGTGGTGCCCGTCATGACGACAGCGAAATTTCGCCGAACCAACTTTCGCAGCCGATACAGCGTACTCGGCGGCCTCGCTTGAATTGGTTCGTTCGACAGGAACCGATCGACGTCTTCTCCGAAACTCGTCGCCGTCTGGTACCGCCGCGCTCGGTCTTTATCGAGTGCGGTCATGACGATCCAGTCCAGGTCGCCACGAAGAAGCTGGCTTAGCTTGTTTGGTTCCAACCGGCGCTGACTGGAAATGCCAGTGATCGCGTCGCCGGATTCGCTAAGGCGAGTGCTGGGTTTGGGAGGATCGTCTTCGCGAATGATTTGCAAAACGCGATCAAACGCCTGTTCTCGAAGTGTCTGCTTCTTAAGCGGCGTTGTTCCCGTGAGCAGCTCGTACATCAGAACGCCGAGCGAATAGATGTCGGAACGCGTGTCGACGTCGATCGCGTTCATCTCAGCCTGCTCGGGGCTCATGTATTCCAGCGTGCCGACCACTTGGCCGAACTGCGTGTACATGGTGCGTTCGGTGAGGCGTTGTTGTAGGGCCTTCGCGAGTCCAAAGTCGATTACTTTTGGAACCGGTTTTCCGTCATACATCGTGACAAGAATATTCGACGGCTTGATGTCGCGATGAATGATCCCCTTCTGATGCGCATGTTGGATCGCATGGCAGACCGGGATGAAAAGCTGGAGACGATCTTCCAGTGTCAACCGGTTCTTGTCGCAGTAGTCGGTGATGGGAATACCCTGGACCAGTTCCATCACAAAGTAGGGGCGCTGGTCGTCTGTAGTGCCGGCGTCCAGGACTTTCGCGATGTTTTGATGATCCATCATCGCCACGGCCTGGCGTTCGGCTTCAAACCGAGCGATGACCTGCCGGCTGTCCATCCCCGGCTTAATCACCTTCAACGCGACGCGTCGCCTGACCGGGTGTTCCTGTTCGGCCATGTAGACTGTACCCATACCGCCCTCACCAAGCATTTGCAGCAGCTTGTACGGACCGACGTAGCCAGAGGCTTCGTCTTCAACCGATCCGATATGGGTAGGGGTTTCTTCGTTCATGGCTTTCAACGAGTGTAAACGATCGAACCGGCGATTTGGATCAGCAGAACTGCATCAATCAAGACTTCATTCAGTTGGCCAACAACTCAGATTGTCCACTGGCGTTCCGGGCCGAATCCGCTGTAAAAACGTCCTTGCGGCGAAGCACTGTCCATTGGCAGTATCCCAGTCGCGCTGCCGCACATCGATGCAACTGGAAGTTGCCTAGCGATTCGGTGACGCTTTGGTATCCTTCGCCAGAATCGTGGGAGATGGATATATGGCGAAGAATAAAGACAAGAAGAAGAAGGAACGCGAAAAACGCGTTGCTAAGAAGAAGCTCGAAGAAGCTGCAAAGCGTCGCGAGACACTCAAGGAGGCCGCCGAGAAAGACAGTACCGGCGTCATGAGCAAGAAAATTTCGAAGGACGCTGCCTCAAAAGCGAACTACGAAAAGAGCACCCAACTACCCCGCAAACTAGGCGGCTAGGCAACTTCCAGTTGCATCGGGGTGCGGCAATAGTGTTGGGATGGTGCTCTTGCGGAGCGTCTCGTCGCGCTGGCGTTTTCGAGCAGACGAGGTCTATCTCTGCGCGACACGGCAGATCGTCGGGTAGTTCTCTATCGCAGTTGAGACTAATCTCGATTAGAGAGTGCTTTTGCTTCGAATTGAATTCGATCGTGGTCTTGCTGACGCAACGCATCAAGCTGTTTGCGCTTTTGCTGGCGTGTGAGCTTGCTGGAAATTTCTTCTTTGTGAACACCGAGTGGAACGTTTTCAAGCGACCAACTGTCGCTGCGTTGTGTGGCAAATGGGATATCTGTCATGCGTTCCGCTTGTAGATTGCCAAGCGGACTGCGGCCCCACGCATATCTGTAGTGAATTGGTTTCGAGACCAGTGGGCTGGTCAGTACGAGAGCCTTCTTATCCAGCTTCGGTCTTCCTCGGTTGTCTTTGCCAACGACCAGATGCTCTGCCGTAGCTGGCTGGAACCTTCTATCTTCACCAGCGACTGCGAACCCAAGAATTGGGCCACCGTTGTCGACCGCACCGGCCGGCTCATCCAGCTGCAGCTCAATTCGTCCACCGAAAACGTTCATGTTCTGAACGATGGGCGGTTTCCAGCGGATTGATTTTTGGAAACCGTACTGCGTGGCCAATGCCCAACGAGCGATGCGTTCGCCGGCAGGGATCTTCAACTGCGGGTGATACCAACGACGCCTGAGATCGTAGGTGCTTGTGAATCCAATGTTCTTGTCGCCGGCCTTGTACATGTCCAGAAATGTCTGGTACTGGGCTTCACGGATGAAGGGCCCCGGATTCGCCATCATTTCGCAGTAGTTGTCCAGCGTTTGTACGGGCCCTTCTGTACATAGCGACAAGATACCGAACGGCATCTTTGGGTCACCAAACGCGTTTCTCCAGGATTCAATCATCTTCGGGAACACATGCCGATACATGACCGTGCCTTCGGTTCCGTTGAAGCAGTTGTTGTAGCCCTGATGGAAGATGGCACCCTTCACGGATAGACCTTCCAGTGGGCCAATCATGCTCGCATAGCAGTTGCCTGGTCGGTTTTGATCCATTGCCGGACCTGGCCGAAGGTCCGCTGGTTCGACTTCGTTTGGCGGCATTTTTCGACCTTCTTTTTCGAACCGATCCACTTTGCGGCGATAAGCTGCCACTCGGTTCTCAAGATCTTTCTTCGCGTCCCATTGTTCAACCTTCTGATTCCAGTCGGTCATCACGGACGCTAATTGCGGGGAATCCATGTTGCCCAGGACTGAAGTCGGCGTCCACGTTTCGACAGTCGTTCCCCCGCGCGATGCGTCGATGACTCCGATTGGTACTTGCGTCGCCATGTGCACGCGTCGTGCGAATACGTAGCCTATGGCGGAGAGTTCTCTGGCAATCTCCGGCGTACACGGATCCCAGTCGCCCTTACGGTAGTGCCTTCCAAACCAGCCGCTCCACTCGTGAAGTCGTGGGAAGCTGAGTTTCTTATTCGGTCCGTTTTGAGCCGGAACAGTGAGTACTCGGATGTTTGGGAAGTTGGCAGAGATGATTTCCAGCTGCCCATTTTCGATGCGGTCCAACGGGAATTCCATGTTGCTCTGGCCGCCGAGCACCCATACATCTCCGATCAGAATATTGTCGAGCGTCAGGCTCTTCTTCGCCCCTTTTACCGTAAGCGTAAGTGGGGCAGAGCTGGCCGCCATCGCAGGCAGAGTGGCCTTCCACGATCGATCGGTATCAGCCACGGCAGTCACCTCGTTCTTGCCAATGCTGATCGTGATCTTTTCGCCGGCTGTCGCCCACCCCCAGACCGACATGGGCTTATCGCGTTGGAGAACCATGTTGGACTGGAAGACATTGCTGACACACAGTCCTTCGCCAATCGCTGGTACATCAACGACGTTCTCTTTCGGCATTTGTTGAGCGAAGGAAATGCCGGGACACAGTAATCCGCAGACGACCAGAAGGAGCCTTGTTAGCAGTTGCATGCCTTCATCTTTCTGTTTTCGTACTCGTCCCGTCAGCGTTCTCAATCGTTGACGTGGATCAACATTCTTGGCTATCGCTGGTCGGTAGCTGTGTCCGTCATTCGCAATCTACTTCGTTTTCTGAAGTAAGTCTGCCATGGCCCAGCCGAGTGCGGTTCCGACTTCCATGTATGTCTCCGCATTGTGGTTGTAGTGGTAGCCTTGGTTTCTCGGCGATACAGAAGCGTCTCGCCAGAATGGCC
>JBGCDN010000610.1:0-4271 GCA_045105495.1 Planctomycetaceae bacterium | reverse complement strand
GGTTCCTCAGTCTTAGGTTCCTCAGTCTTAGGTTCCTCAGCCTTTGGTTCTTCAGCCTTAGGTTCTTCAGCCTTTGGTTCCTCAGTCTTTGGTTCCTCAGTCTTTGGTTCCTCAGACTTAGGTTCTTCAGACTTAGGTTCTTCAGTCTTAGGTTCTTCAGCCTTAGGTTCTTCAGCCTTAGGTTCTTCAGTCTTAGGTTCTTCAGTCTTTGGTTCTTCGACTGGCTCCGCGTCTTGGGCTGGAGGAACTGGGGCAGCCCCATCGATCGGCATCTGATCAAGCTCGATTGTCGGTGTTTGAAGCAGATCGATCACGGCAGTCTTACGCAGCATCTCGTTCAAGAAGTTGCGGCCTGGAAAACGCTTCGACCAGCTGGCAATGACACTCATCATCGCAGGGTCTGCCAAGGAGTCGTCGTAGAGCTCGCGGAACTTCATGAACTGAGACAGTGAGAAATCGTCTGGCAAATCGGTGTCCAGCAGCCGTCGGTATTCTTCGATAGCTTTCAGAACTTCGTCAGCACTATCGTCGATCATCATGGCAGGATGCTTGTTGAACAGCTCATGCCAATTCTCCCAAGCAATCTCGTACTTCTCTATCGCGGCATCCAATTCACCCTGATCGAGCAATTGCGTCGCATCAAACATACTCGTTCTAGCATCCACGGCTGCTTGCTCTTGTTCTGCAACGCAGCGTGCCTCCCAGTAAGAATAGTTGATTTGGTTGCGGTAGATCTCGATGTGACTGATCAAGCTCTTAGCGGCACTCAACTCTTCTGCCCGTTGAATCCCTTCGACACGTTTGTCAGACGGAAGATTACGTGCGACGGCTTCAGGTGGAATCGTTAGCTTACGTCCAACGCCTTCTGCAATCAGCACCTCGTCAAAATTACGGTCAATGTCGAGCTTGTCCCAGGCTTCCAACTCCATGTCGGTCAGATCAGAACGAGCCTTGTCGTAAATGTCGTCATAGGTTTCGCCGGCGAAGTCCTGAAACTCTTTTGACAGGCGATCATATTCGCTGTTGGCCCGATCGATTTCGCGAAGGTGCAATTCGTCACCGAAGCTGGATTTGATCCTGATATCACCAAACTCGGCCCACGCATCACCAGCGCGACCCCAGGCGACTTTGGCAGCAACATCCAAGATACCTTCAGCCTGAAGGCCGTCGGCATACTTCATCAACCATTGCGGCCCCTGGCGATAAAACATCATGGTGCTCTTGCATGGACGCGATCCAGACTCAACCATTGTATTGGCGCGGTTGTACCAAAGAACTCCACTAAGCCAGTTGTCAGGTCGCCGGTCTGGTCCCAAGCCATCTTGGCTCCGCAGATCCATACCGGAGGAGGCCAGCACTTCTGCATGGAAGTTGTTGTCTTCGCGATAGAGCTCACGGAACTGCTTTTTCTCATCCGCTACGCCGAACTTGTTGCCAAAGAACCACCCCAACTCAAACGGCATTTCTGTCCGTTTCTTGTTGTACTTGGCACCCTTGATCAAGTAGTTCATTCCCCGCTTGACCCACTGGTAACGCTGGCGGTAATCATCAAACTCGCTGGACACGTTGTACGACATATTGTGAGCCTGGAATTCCCAAACGTTCACAAAGTGCGGCTGGAGAACAGCGATCTGCTGCAGAGTTGCAGACAGCCGGTCCCAGAACTGTTCTTTCTTGTAGTACTCGGCCTTCTGCCAAAGAATGGTCGCAGCCACGCCACGGAGGCCCAGTGTGGCAAGTCGCATCGACTCACTCGCCGGGTCGATCTCTCCCAGGTCGCCTTGCCCGAGGTCATAGTTGTCGCGAATCTGCGACAGCACACCACCGGCTTGCTTGATCGAACCATCCTGCTCACGCACTGATGGCCGCCCTAGAAAATAGAGCGGTACCAGCAAGAGAACGATGGCGGAGATATAAACCAGACGTCGTCTTAGTACGATTACGTTCATGCTGCCGCGATCTCACGGGTCTTGAGGAAAAAGTACGCGATGACCGATGTCAGCAAAAAGTAACAAATCGTCATCGTCAAGTGTCTGGCGACCAGCCCACCGTAAATATTGTATCCATACGCTACGTAGTCGCCGGTGTTGAACTGACCAAAGCTCGGAATGGCTTTGAACACCGAGAACAGCGTGTACATCATACCGCTGTCGACCACTTTGATCGTCTTCTCAAGTACGGGATTGCCCAGGTCAAGATCGACCATAGCACCGGTTTGCAGCGGGATGCGAATCAGGGATTCAATTGGCCCACCACCGGGCACGTCGCCGGTCGCAACGTCAAAGGCGAGCCCGCCGAAGAACCCAAGGACGAGACACGCCATGGTAGCCACCATCGCCACAGGGCCGCTCAGGAAAGTACTGAACATAACGCCCACGCAAATGATCAAAATCATCTGCATCCACAGGCCCAAGAACCCCTTGAACATGTTCCAGCCAAACGTGCTTTCGCCCGCTTTGAGGTACAAGTCAGCGGCTGACATACCGAAGTACTGGCCAGGATCGCGGCATCGAACAACAATCTTCAACCGCCCATCTGAGACGAGATCATCGTAGATGTTCATCTCTTCAGGGTTTCCATCCACGGTGCCGTTCAAGTCAACTTTAATGTTGATTTGGTCGACTGCGAATTCTTTGACGACGAAGGGAATGCGTTCGCTCTGGATGCGTTCATCATCGGGATTGACCAGGAAGATCTCGCCCTGGACGCCCGTAACAATGTCGCCCTTGTAAGTTCGAAAGGCCTTCAAGCTCAACTCAAGAGGCAGTTCGTCGGCTGAAGGAAATCGGCTGGCTGAGATGTTCTCGAATGTCCAGATGGCGGACATCATCGACGAACCTTCGATGTACGACTGATACTCGGATTCGTAGCCAACGCTCAAACCACCGGCGGACAAGTTGCCGTTTCGGTCCGTGAATTGAATGCTGCCGTAGATTGGAATCCTGGCAGAGAGCAAACCTTCTGGCTTGCCGATTGTGTATTTGAGTTCTCCGTCGACCATTTCAGCAGTAACGACGTGCTTGTGGCCTTTCTGTTCGTCGGTGACTCCCGTGAATGCGCCATCCTTCTCGATCATCTCAAACGTATGCTCGTGCTTGGAATCGTAGCTGGTCATTCCGGACAAGCCGTCGGCTTCCACGTTCTCAACTTCGTGCGCGTGCTCGATGCCGCGAACAACGAAGAAGTAGCTCAAGATTCCCATTCCAACGATCAACAGTGTTCCTACACCGCCAAAACCGAGGATTCGGCCGAGTACAATTTCTGTCGCACGAACAGGCTTGGTCGTAATTGTCTGGATCGTCTTGCTTTTGATGTCAGTCGGCAAGCTAAAACAGCTTAGGAAAAGACCGAGCAGCAATACTAGGTAGCTCGTTCCAGTCATCACAAAGCTGATGTAGAGCTGTGCAATATTGTCGGCTCCAGGATCGAGGAACCAACCCGCGAACAGGAGCACGACGATAAACACCGCCATAACAACCAGGACGCGACGGCGAATCGCTTCTTGAAACGCGAGCCGTGCGAGTGCGTAAACCCGCCGCCAGGAAGTACCAGGGAGATCACGAGCTATCAGCTCATAGATAACTTTCGTAACGCTGTGAAACGCTTCGCCAGGACCGTTGCGGGACATCGATATTAGAAAACAAACGATGAACCCAAGCAGCGCAAGTGCGAATACGACCACTAGGCCTTGCAGAAGTCCGAAATGGAAAATGAGCCAGTCAAAATAGCCCCAAAGTTGATCTTCTTCGATTCGCATGACGGCAGTCGAGTAGTTGGAGAATTCTCAGAAAACGGTACGTCCAGGGAGGCCTGCCAGCACACATGCACCGACTGCCTCATGGCGGATATGGCAACTACGATCCCGAAGGTCGCGAGCCAGGCCGATCATCCTGAACGATGTCAAGGAACAGGTCTTCCATCGTGGTGGTTGGGTTGTCTACCGAGACAACTTCGCCGCCGTCATTTCGAATTAGATCCGCGATCTTGGTCTTCGTTTCTTCTGAAAGTCCTTTTGCATGGACTTCGGTCACATCGCGAACTTTCAACAAGCTGTCGACGCGGCCCATTTCACGCAATTCTCCTTGGTGAAGAATCGCGACACGGTCGCAAACGTCTTGAACGTCAGCCAGTTGGTGCGAGCACAGCAGAATTGTCTTGCCGTCGTCTCGCAACTGCATGATCAAGTCCTTCATCTCACGGCTACCGATCGGGTCCATGCCCGTGGTCGGTTCGTCGAGAATCAGTAGGTCAGGCTCGTTGATCAGTGCTTG
>JBGCDN010000609.1:0-8118 GCA_045105495.1 Planctomycetaceae bacterium | reverse complement strand
TTCGCTTTCGCGACGAACCGATTGAGGGCCTGAGTCCGCGACATCACAACCGTTCTTGGGGCCTCCGAGCCCCAAGCACCAGCCACTTACTGAAGTTCGCAAGCGTTTGTTCCACGATGAAACTCGAACTACGCTTGGGAACTGACAGCATCGGCCCACCTTGGGGCTCGGAGGCTCCAAGTACGGCCAAGTACGGGGGGAACGGCTCTCCGCTAACGGCCTTCGTTTCTTGAACACGGGCTTCTGACCGGCGCCAGGCTTCTACTCGCTCTGCTCCGCTCATCACGGCGGAGATGATGGCTACTACCGGTGGCCTTATTTTGTTGGATCGGAGGCTGCATGGACCACGCTTAGTACCCAATCGCCATCACCCTGTTCCGAGGTCGAACCGAAGGCCAGAGCGTTCCACAACAAGATCTGAGAAGATCTCAATTTTCGTGTAAGGCTTTCGCGACTTATCTGTATAAGCAGAAGAGCATAGTGAACAGACTGCTTGAAGCATTTCACCGTCGATCAGCGACAACCGAGCTGGTAGCTGCAATTCGACGTGTTCCAATTAACGACCGTGTCTTGTCGGTTCCTACGAGGATTATCCAAATGAATTTGCGGGCTCATGCATCAGCTCTAATGGCTGTTGCTTTTCTTCTCATTCCGTCCCAAACCTGCGTGTCGCAGGATTCTGCCAGGCGGTACACGATCGAGCAGTTCCTGAAGACCACCAGCTACCGTGGTGCGTCGTTCTCGCATGACAAGTCCAAGGTGCTTGTCAGTAGCGATCAGACCGGGGTGTTCAACGCGTATTCGATTGATGTCGCGACAGGCAAGGTGACTCCACTTACCTTGTCGGATAAGGACTCGGTGTACGCCGTTTCCTACTTTCCTAACGACGACCGTTTCTTCTACACGGCGGACCAGGGCGGTAACGAGCTGAATCACGTTTACGTTGACCTGGGAGGTGGAGGCTCAATGGATCTGACTCCTGGCGAGAAGCTCAAAGCGGAATTCGCGGGGATCGCCCACGACAACAAAACGTTCTACATCATCACGAACGAACGAGACCCGCGGTTCTTCGATCTCTACGAGTACAAGTTCTCTGACTTCTCACGTGAGATGATCTACGAGAACAAAGACGGCTACATGCCTGGTACCATCTCAAACGATGGAAACCTGATCGCGCTGACCAAGATTTACACTCGCGATAACAGCGATATCTATGTCTACAACCGCAGCGACAAGTCGACCAAACTGGTCACGAAGCACGAAGGCGACATCAGTCATTCGCCTCAGGACTTCACCCCGGACAACAAGGGCCTTGTGTTTACAACGGACAAGGACAGCGAGTTCAGGAATCTGGCTGAGTTGGATCTCGAAACGGGGAGAACCAAGCAGCTTGCCAGGTACGACTGGGACGTTCGCGGAGCGGGGTTCACAAAGAACGGCAAGTACTTCGTGACCTACGTTAACCAGGACGCTGCGAATCGAATTGTGCTGCAACAATATCCTTCGATGAAGGAAGTCAAACTGCCCAACATTGAAGGAGCCAGCGTCAGCAGCCTGGATATCTCCGATGACGAAACCGTGGCGACCATGTACGCGACCAGCGGCAGGATGCCCAACGATCTGTTCTTCTACAACTTCTCCGGCCCCGCGAAACAGTTGACTCGATCACTCAATCCGGAAATCGCTGCGGATGACCTCGTCAACGGCGAGGTTGTGCGGTTCAAGTCATTCGATGGTGTTGAAGTGCCCGGGATTCTGTACATGCCGACTGGAGCTACGAAAGAATCGAAGGTTCCGGCATTGGTCTGGGTACATGGCGGCCCAGGCGGTCAGTCGCGACAGGGCTACCGCGCGCCCATCCAGTACCTCGTGAATCATGGGTACGCGATCTATGCGATTAACAACCGCGGGAGCAGCGGATACGGCAAGACGTTTCAGCAGATGGACGATCAGAAACACGGCGAGGGTGATCTGGATGATTGTGTAAGCAGCAAAAAGATGCTGGTTGCAACCGGGAAGGTTGATCCGGACCGAATCGGCATCATCGGTGGCAGCTATGGCGGGTACATGGTGTGTGCGGCGATGGCGTTTCGTCCGACAGAGTTCAATGTGGGCATCGACATCTTTGGTGTCACCAACTGGCACCGAACTGTGCAGAACATCCCGCCATGGTGGGAGGCTGAGCGGGCGTTGCTGGAGAAAGAACTGGGCGACTTCGACGACCAGGAATATTTCAAGAAGATTTCACCCCTGTTCCACGCGTCCAACATCAAACGCCCGATGATGGTGCTTCAGGGGGCCAACGACCCGCGAGTCATTCAGGCTGAATCCGACGACATGGTCAAAGCCGTGCGTGCGAACGGAGTCGATGTTGAGTACCTGGTATTCCCCGACGAAGGCCACGGGTTCCGCAAGAAGAAGAACCAGTTGGCAGGCTACAAGGGCATCAAGGACTTCTGCGATAAGTATCTGAAGTAGACGAAACGTGGTTCAGCGTTCGGTAGCACTGATTGCCTGCCAATCAGTGCGCCGAAGGCACAAGAGGCTCGGCGTCGCCGACTGACGCCAACCGGGCAGTGACCTCGTGTATCTCCGCCACCCGTCACGCGCCGCCGTGACGAGGCACGATAGAGCTGACATTCTCAACCCAGTGCGTGCGCTCCGCGACATCACAACCGTACTTGCCGAGCTCCAAGCACCAGCGCCCCACCAACCTTGCTTGGATTCGATTGACATTCGCATGCTCGCGTAATGCATGGGCATGCATGAGAATCGTCATGACCAGACTCTGTTTCGAGAGGCGAAACCGACTAGCACCCTGAGGGCAGGAAAAAACGTTCAGCCAAAGGCTGGTGAACTATCTATTGGAAACACCCGAACAATCTGGCTGGGACCGTTGTCGTGCGAAACGAACAAACACTTCGAAGAGCCCAAAAACTGAAGACGCTTGGGCTATTCATCATCGTCCTTGGTTTATTCGGCTCGGTCGGACTGTACTTCGACAGAACTGACGCGAAGGCGAAGCACGACATGGTTCGCTCATGGCCGACCGTCGATGGCAAGGTTGTCCGAAACGATGTCGAAAAGCACCAGAGCTTCGCCAGAATTCGCGGGGTTCCCACTCGAGGGGCAACCTACGAACACACGTTGGCGGTAGTGTATGAGGCTAACGGTAAGACTTACCGCCGAGAGTATAAAGAAAGATACGACCTCAGTAGATCGGCTTATCGAGCCCAAGCGAAGCAAACACAGGGTGCGACGGTCGCTGTGCATTTCAATCCGGCAAAGCCTCATCAAGCAGAGGTGCTGGATACCCCCGAGCCTCCTGCAGCAGCGTTCATTGGTGGAGGGTTTATTGCACTGATTGGTGTCGCGCTGTTCTGGTTCTCCCATCGCCAGGTACTTGCCGTTGAGTCCGAAGCTGACCGACTTCAAGTTCAGCAAACTGTGTCGAGTCGGCATTCTGAGTTAGCAGCAGTCAATCTCGAGTCTGCGAAGTACTACTTCCGGCAGGCCCAGCAGTAAGCTGGCCTCGCCAAAGTGTGGCGGCATCGACGCTGTGCTCGGCCGGGTTGGCACTGGCCGCTACGAGTCGCCCGAACGGAAAACGTCCGCACGCTGCTCTGGATTCACGGATCGCCAAGTACGCAGCCAGCTCTCCGGCTGACATTGGTGGCGGTTTGAATCCGACTTTTGCGCGGCTCACCACGATTTAGCGACAACGCCTACATTCTCTCGCCACAGATTTATAGCGCATGCTACGAGCTACTCTTACTTCTCCAGCTCAGAGACAACACGTGTTCCGATTCGTTCGCCGGACACTGCTCGGGCGATGTTGCCTTCTCGGTGGTAGTTGAAGACGACGATTGGGATGTTGTGTTCCATGCAGTGATGCATTGCCTGAGCGTCCATGACCTGCAGGCCCTGGGAAAGGACATCTTTGAAGGTGATGTCTGAGTATCGTACGGCGTGCGGGTTTTTCATTGGGTCTTCGGAATAGACGCCGTCGACCTGTGTTCCTTTCAGAACGACGTCTGCTTCGATTTCTCTGGCGCGGAGTGCGGCGGCTGTGTCGGTGGTGACGAACGGGCTTCCTGTTCCAGCAGCCAGAATAACGACGCGGCCTTTTTCGAGGTGACGAACGCAGCGCCGTCGGATGAATGGTTCAGCGACGCCTTCCATGCGAATCGCCGTTTGAAGACGAGTCGGGACGCCAGCGATTTCGAGTGCATCCTGAAGGGCGAGTCCGTTGATGCATGTGGCGAGCATGCCCATGTAGTGAGCGGTTGCAGGGGCGATCGATTCGCTGATCTGAGCGAATTGTTTGCCGCGAAGGATGTTGCCGCCTCCGCAGACGATTGCGAGTTGAACGCCAGCTTCAACGACAGATTTAATCTGAGCGGAGACCGCTGAAACCTCCGCCATGCTGATTCCCGATTCACCCTCGCGGCAGAAGCTCTCACCACTGATCTTTAGCAGGACGCGCTTGTAGGCGGGTTTGATTTCGTAGTCTGACATGGATGTGGTTCCTGCTGCGGGTGCATTGTTGACTGTGTCGAAGGATATGAAAAAAGGGCAGGTCTTGAAGACCTGCCCTGGGTTCTTTTTTCAGCTTCAGCTCAATTAGCCGCCGATCGCGACGAGAGTGAAGGTCTTCGGTTCGAAGCCTTTTTCTGCCAGTGCCTGACTGACTGTCTTTGCTTCGTCCATGGCAAATGGTTGCATCGCGAGAACACCCTGCTCGACGCAGAACGTCTTCATACGACCATCAACGATCTTCTCGATGATGTTGTCTGGCTTGCCGGTTGCTTTTGCCTCTTCAACCAAGCGTTCTCGTTCCGCAGTCATTGCGGCCTGATCAAGCTCTTCCGCAGTTGTAACAGCTGGCTTCAACGCAGCGATGTGCATTGCGACGCCGCGAAGCACATCAGTGTCTGTGCCATCGCCAGTTGCCTGGAACATGACGCCGGTTTTCATGTCGTGGTGCACGTAAGTGCCAACAGGACCGGGTACGCGCTGGACACTCTTGACGACGATCTTCTCACGAATCTTGTTCACAAGTTCTTCGTACGTAGATTGGATAGTCTGATCCGAGCCGGGAACATTTTGGCCCATGAGTGCTTCTGGTGTATCGGCGCCTTCGCCGTTCAGAAGTTGTTCGACCAACATGGTTCCGAATTCGCCGAAGACTTCGCCGGTTGCAACTGGTGCAGACTCGCACTGAATCTCAACCATCGCGGCTTCTTTGTCGTTTGACGCTACAAAAACTCGCCCTTCGTGAGTTTCGTTGTCCGCTCGCTTCAGCTGGATCTTCTTGAACTGATCGCGAAGGATTTCGATAGCCTTCTCTTCGTCGCCATCTGCCTTCACGAGAGCCTTCTTGCACTCCATCATCGGGAGGTCAGTTTTTTCCCGCAGAGCCTTCACGGCTGCAGCTGTGATGTCCGCCATTGGGAATCTCCTTGTTTGTTTGATTGTCAAAGTTCGCGACACCAAACCATGTCGCGCGAACGGTGTTTGGGAATCGGGTGATCTGTGGCAGCGGTTCTTGAACCATGAGGTTCAGTTACAGAGCGTTGTCTGCGAACGCTGCGGTTCAGCTTGACCCGGAAAGACACGCGAACCCGATAGTCGGGTTCGCGCGGTTGGAAAAAGCTTCAGTCGAATCAGGCGCTACGTAATTGACGGAACCGCCTTCGGTTGGTCGGATGGCTTTGCCTTCTTCGGTTCTGACGGTCGCTGAGCCTTCGCTGCAGTGATCGATTCGCTGAGCTGATTCATGATCAGTCGAATAGAACGGATACTGTCGTCGTTGCCCGGAATTGGCAGGTCAACAGAATCTGGATTGCAGTCCGTATCGATGAGTGCCACAACCTTGACGCCAAGAAGGTGAGCCTCGTGGACTGCATTCTTCTCTTTGTTCGGATCGACGACAACAATCGCTTCCGGCAACCGGTTCATGTTCCGGATACCGTTCAGGTTACGGTAGATCTTGCGATACTCACGATTCAGTGTGGACTGCATCTTCTTTGAGTATGTCGCGAGTTCACCGCTTTCTTGCATCGCTTCCAGTTCTTCAAGTCGCTTCAGGCGACTACGAACCGTCCGGAAGTTAGTCAGCGTTCCACCAAGCCATCGTTCGTTACAGTATGGCATTCCGCATGCTTCTGCTGCTTCAGCCACAGCACCGCGAGCTTGTCTTTTGGTTCCGCAGAACAGAATCAGACTGCCCTGGAACGCAACGCGATGAAGATACTTCTTCGCGCGAAGGAGACCACGGATGGTCTCTTTAATGTCAATGATGTGAATGTTGTTTCGACGCCCGTAAATGTACGGACGCATTTTTGGATTCCATCGAGCTGTACGGTGTCCGAAATGAACACCAGCTTCGAGGATATCCTGCACGACAATCTCAGCCATAGCCGATCTCCCTGACCGCACTGTGTATGTAAATTCAGCGCGGAAGAACAATTGTGTGAACGCGAAACAACAGCGGTTGTGTCGCGAACGGACAAAGTCACTTCAATAGGTGTGACTGTAAACCTTTTGCACGCAGTAAGTTATCTGCGTTCAAGTCGAGGATGGTACAGCGGAGTGGGGACAGGGTCAAACGGGCCGGTCGAAGCCAGATTTCAGGATCTCGCAGTGAGAACCTCCCAAGAGACCGCCATCCCAACGTAGCCACCGCACACGATGCAACGAAACGTTGCCTAGACTACCCCGTTCGACTCAAGGTAGGCGACAACTTCAGCCGCAAGGTCATCGATCCCCTTGTTGTCAGAATCGAGAACCAATTCGGCCTTCGATGGCTCTTCGTAAGGGGCGTCGATACCAGTGAAACCTTTGATTTCGCCGGCACGGGCCTTTTTGTACAGTCCTTTAGGGTCGCGGTCTTCGCAGGTTTCCAGAGACGCATTCACGTAGACTTCGTGAAACACACCAGCATCTGTTAGCTCACGAATAGCATCTCGGTCGGCTCGGTACGGGCTGATGAAGGCGGTCAGGACGACGACCCCAGAGTCTGAAAACAGCTTGGCGACCTCACCAATTCGGCGAATGTTCTCGGTTCGATCTTCAGGCGAGAAGCCAAGATTCTTGTTCAGGCCCATGCGAACGTTGTCGCCGTCGAGCACGAATGTATGGATGCCCTTCTTGTGAAGAAGGTGGTCAGTGGCGTTAGCAACCGTACTTTTTCCGCATCCGCTGAGGCCTGTGAACCAAAGGATGGCTCCCTTGTGCCCGTTCAGCTTTTCACGGTCTTCTTTCGCGACACTGTGTTCGTGCCAAGTGACGTTTGTTGCCTTCTGTTCGGCCATCTCAAAACTCCGCATCAATCGTGTGATTTCTGATGAAGCGGCGATGATAGGGCAGGTCTGATTACGGTAAAAGTGCGTTCACAGACAATGTTCAGGCGAATTCGAAAAGCCGGCGTTTGAACATCAGACGCGTGGTTCAAAGATGGCGGGCGATGCCAGTCTTAGCTTTTTAGCGAGATATCTTGCAACAACCCCAAGGGTGGCCAATCCGTAGCGTGTGCTGCGTTTGAAGCTGATGCTGGACGCTTCCTTGAAGTAGCGGACTGGAACCGGAACATCGCCGATCTTGAATCCGAAATGGACGGATTGAGCAAGGAATTCACTGTCGAAGACGAAGTCGTCAGAGTTCCGTTGGTAGGGAACAGTTTCGAGAACCTGACGACTGTATGCACGGAAACCTGTGTGGAATTCGCCGAGGTTTTGCCCGAATGCGATGTTCTCCATGATCGTCAGCATGCGGTTGGCCAGGTACTTATAGACCGGCATTCCACCAGCGATGGCTTCTCTTCTGGTTCGAATTCGTGAACCGAGTACGACATCACAGATGCCGAGCTTCAGAAACTCAACGGCTGCTCCGACGACACGGCTGTCATATTGGTAATCGGGATGAACCATCACGACATAGTCCGCACATCGTTCGAGTGCGTGGTCGTAACAGGTTTTTTGGTTTCCGCCGTAACCGTAGTTCGCATCGTGTTCGATGACGGTGAGCCCGAGTTCTCGGGCGAGGTCGGCGGTGCCGTCTGTGCTGCAGTCGTCAACCAGAATAATCTCATCAACACCGTCCATCGGCAGGTCGGCC
>JBGCDN010000608.1:0-3136 GCA_045105495.1 Planctomycetaceae bacterium | reverse complement strand
CGTTTCGCGGCAGCCGCTGCGGCAGCAGCCTGCTTATCCGCCCGTCTGGCTTCTTCTGTGGCCAACTGCTCCTTTTCATCAGCTGCGGTTCTAAGTCGAGCTTCTTCGCGAGCAACTTCAGTTTGCTTGACGAGATCCTCCTCCGCTCGATCACTTCGGTATTTCTGAAACAAGCCAAGGCCAACAGCTGACAGCAACATTAATGCAGCAGTGGTCGCCGCTAGCGTCTGATGGTTGCGTATCCACCGGCGTGTTCTCACGCTCAGTGGCTCTCTAATCGCCTCGACTGGTTCGTCGGCCAGGAAGCGTTCGATGTCGCTGGCCAAGCCTTGCACGCTGGAATAACGATTCGCTGGAACCGTGGACATGGCTTTCAGACAAACCGCTTCTAAAGAACGATCGACTGATGGTTCTAGCTGTCGTGGAGCTTCCAATCGGCCATTAGTGACATCCTTCAAGACGTCGGCAAGCTGCTTCCCCTGGTGCGGAGCTTGCCCCGTGAGAATGTGGTACAGCGTGGCTCCCAAACTGTAGACATCGCTGGGTGGCCCAAGTTGGTCAAGTTTGCCTGCAGCCTGTTCCGGAGGCATGTAGGCTGGCGTGCCGATTGCACTTCCCATCACTGTCGGGTTCACACTGCTGCCGGACTGCGGATGCAACGTCTGCTCGTCCGTAGCTATTGGTTCGTCTCGTCCGGCAACTTTGGCAAGACCCCAGTCGACAACCAGCGTCTCGCCATACTTTCCCAACATGATATTGCCGGGCTTCAGGTCCCGGTGAAGTACGCCACGCGAATGGGCATAACCAATGGCTTCGCACACATCCACAACTCGACCAAGTAGCTTCCGCAGTTGGAGAGTGCGTTCGGAGTCACTCAAGTCCTTGTTCTCGTGATACGCTTTGATGGCATCTTTTAGACTGTCGCCCTTAATGAACCGCATTGCGTAGTACGGCCGGCCGTCTTCGTATTGACCGAGTCCATAAACTGGAACAATCCCGGGATGCTCTAGTCCGCCGGTTACTTCGGCTTCCAGAACAAAGCGGCTGCGACTGTCTGCGTCGTTGGCGAACTGCGGCTGAATCTCCTTCAAGGCTACTTCTCGATTCAGCTCGCGATCTTTCGCAACAAACACCTCACCCAAACCACCTCGGGCATGCGTCCGGATGACTCGAAAACGATCGCCAACTACCGCTTCGAATTCCGTATCACCGGGCGAATTTGAAGCAACAAGTGTTTCTTCATTTGCCTGCGGATCGCGAATCAGCGTTTGACCTAAGTGCTGTAGGCTGGTCTGCAAATCGGAATCGTCAACGTGCCGCTTCAAGCTGGCTGCAACGTGAGGAACCGAACTTAAACTCGCAATCGCTTTCGCTGCTTCACCACCGTGCAGTTGCAGATGTGCCGCCACCATCGGTTCCAGCGTAGTCCGTTGCTGTTCCGTAATGGCAGATTGTTCAACCAGAATCTGTCCGAGTGGCGTAGCCTTCGAAAACGTCCATGCCTGCATCGCCGCCAACAATTGCTGTTCCTTAACAACGCCTGCCTGCCACGCAAGAACCCCAAACAATAAGTTGCGATCCGATGAACCGGATTGCGGTTCATCGCCGACGGGTTCTTCCGACTCTGTTTCCGGTAAACCCAGCGACTTCAGAAACCCTGATGGCGACTCAGCATCAGCCGCGAGCAATGCAGCCAATTGTTCGCGTTCGCCCGGTTCCAGCGTCTTAAGAAACTTACGCTGCTCATTCGCAGAAAGCTGAATTGCCTGGTTGAACAGTTCATCGATTCGAGACATTGGCGAAGCTACGTTCGGAACAAGGTTGGACATCACAACTCGAGTTTGTGAACCACCATCTCAACCTCTACTGCTTCATTCGTCCAGTAACGGCCTCGACCATGATCGCCAGTGCCGTCCGCTGGCTCGATAAGTAACGCGAATGCGAATAAACGACCGATATTCACCGTACCTCTTTACACCTCCACGCTGATTCATCGACCCGCTGAACGATCTTGGGATCTCTTATCGGCTTTGGATATCAGTGTAGATTCCAGTCTTGAGCCACTGATCGGCACATGCCGGCTCCGTACCCCTGTCCCAAACGTTGCTCTTATGCCAGACGTTTCTCTGCGACCGTGCCTTCGGGTGAGGTTTTCACGTCGTAGCCGGCGTCGATGATTTGTTGGCGGATTTGATCAGCCGCGTCGTAGTCTTTGTTCGCGCGGGCGGTGTCCAGGTCCTTGCAGAGTTGATCAACGTTGTCGCCGCCTTCGTCGGTTCCGGCTGACGCGGTGTCGGCGTCCATTGGGGCGACGCCAAGAACATGGTTTATCTTCAGAAGCGCGCCGAGAGCTTCGTGGGGGTTGTCAGGTTTTGAACCAGCCCATGGCAGGATGACGCCGAGGGCCTTGGCCATGTTGAGGTCGTCTGCGAGAGCGTCGCCGAAGCCTTTGACGATTGGGTGGCTGTGATCGACTTCTGCCGCTTCACCACCGGTGGCTTCCATTAACGACTTGTAGAAGTCCTGCAACCGCTTTACGGCTCCGGCGGAATCCTGCAGGCCCTTCAAGGTGAAGTTCATGTTGGAACCGTAGTGCGACTTAATGAGCTCGTATCGCAAAACAGCCGGATGAACTTTTCGACCGGATGGCTGACCATCGTCGTCCAGAACTTTGCCGTCGTAGACGTCGCGAGCCGTGTAGAAGTTGCCTTTGCTCTTCGCCATTTTGCCGCCATCGACCAGCAAGAACCGAGCGTGCATCCAGAAGGTTGCAAAACTATCTTCACCCGTCGCTCCACGCGACTGCGCGATTTCGCATTCGTGGTGGGGGAAGATCAAGTCTTCGCCGCCGGTGTGAATATCTATCACATCGCCAAGCGTTGTTCTGGCCATGCTTGAGCACTCGACGTGCCAACCGGGGTAACCGGTTCCCCATGGCGAATCCCACTTCATGATGTGCGATGGGTCCGGCTTCCACAGCATGAAGTCGGCTGGGTGACGCTTAAACGATTGATCAATAGCGGATATCCGTCGGCTCTCCCCTTCACGAAGGTGCTCTCGCGAGTTACCGCTCAAATCACCGTCATCTCCGAAACTCTCAACGGCGAAAGAGACGACATCATCATCGCCCACATAC
>JBGCDN010000607.1:0-2656 GCA_045105495.1 Planctomycetaceae bacterium | reverse complement strand
CGCACATCGAAATCTCGCCGGACAAAATTGACATCACGATTGTCGGCCGCAAGGAATTGGTTGAATCGCTCTGGGATGACGACGACCATCCGTGGAGCTGGCTCGTCTATCCGCCCAAAATCTACCTCACCGATGTTCCAGTCAACCTCGACGCTGACGGTTTTCAACGCGACATCACAGAGGATGACCTCGACGAATGCGACATCGCAATCTACGTCATGAAACATTGCAACATTCTTCCATGCCGCGTAACACTGCGCGATGGCCTGCTTACGATTCGTGGCAAGGTGCACGAAATCGCAAAGCAACCCTACGATTTCCACGTCGAATTCGCGGTCCCCAGCGCGTAGCGTCCGCTAAATCGGGATAGGGAACAGCCTTTCGGCTGTCCCCTCCCACACCACCTGACATGCGGGTCCGCATCAGGCGGTTCGTCGAAGAGGAGCAAGGTCTCCCCACAGGTATCTGAGAAAGACAAGTCCCTGTTCTCGGAGCCACTTCTTTGTCATGCCGCAATGACCGCCCAGCGTTTTGGATAAACGCCAGTAGCCTTTCCGACTTGCTCCGTGGGTTTTGGCAAGCGTCCGATCAACGCCTAATCGCAGTAAACTGCGAATGCGAGTTCGTGGCAGACGCCACTGCTTCCAAAGATACATGCGAACTCGGCGACGTATCCAACCGTCAAGCGGCGACCAGATACGCTTTGTCGAACTCAAACCAAAGTAACCCATCCAGCCGCGAAGATAACGACTCAGTTCGTTCACCATCTGATGAAACGAAATGCCACGATTGCGAGATGTGATCTCACGCACGCGAGCTTTCAGTCGCAACATGTTCTTCGCGGAAACTCGGACGTTGGCTTTGCGTGAATGAAACTGGAAGCCGAGAAACTCGGCCCCGTCAGCCCGGCGAACCGTGCTCTTGGTTTCGTTCACGATGAGCTTTAACTTCCGAGTCACAAATCGACTCACCGAAGCCATCACTTTCCACGCTGCATAAGACGAACGAACCAGAATCACAAAGTCGTCCGCGTACCGAGCAAACGGTAGGCGGCGGCGTTCGAGTTCTTTGTCCAGATCGTCCAGCAGGATGTTGGAAAGTAACGGTGAAAGTGGACCGCCTTGCGGCGTTCCAATCGGCGTCGGTTGCTGGGTTCCATCGACCATCACGCCTGCTCGCAGATAACGCCCGATGAGCTTCAGCACTCGCTTGTCAGACACCTTCCGAGCCACGCGGCTCATCAGAATGTCGTGGTCAACGCGGTCGAAAAACTTCGACAAATCGACGTCGACGACCCAGCGGTTGCCGTTTCTAATCGTGGCCTGAATCTGCTTGATTGCTCCATGAGCGGACCGGTTTGGTCGAAAGCCGAAACTCGATTCGGAAAACTCCGGATCGAAGACCGGCGTGAGGACTTGTCCGATGGCTTGCTGGATCACGCGATCCAGCACGTTGGGAATGCCGAGTAAGCGTTCGCCGCCATCGGGTTTCGGAATCGTCACGCGTCGCACCGGTTCGGGGCGATACGTGGCGTCCAGGAGTTGCTGACGAATCGTCGGCCAGTGTTCGCGGCACCAGTCGGGGAATTCCGCGATGGACATTCCATCGGGGCCCGCTGCACCGCGGTTCGAACGCACTTGTTTCCAAGCGCGTTCGAGGTTCTCTGGTTCGACGATCAACTCCATCAGATTCTGTTGAACTTTGGACGGCGAGGATTCGTCGCCAGAAAGTTCGGGTTCGCTCAGGACTGGCTTCTCGGTGACCGCCGAACACGATTGACCGTGAGGCTCCAACTCGCGTGAGGGTTCTTCCTCGAATGGTTCGAAGTTGAACATCATTTGTGTTGGACGTGTTGAGGCCACCGATGGCTCCTTCCTTTTCTTCATCGTTTCAGCCTTCCTTTCCGCAGTGGAGTTTGCGGTTCAGTACTACGCCGTCTGCTGACTTCTGTTGGACACGAAACGAGTTGCCTCATTTCGTTCCGACTGGAAGCAAGCTTCCGTTCGGATACGTCGTTCAGATCTCCCTGAATAAGGCGTTGAAGTTTCACTGCACAAGTGCCCCATTTACCTGAACGGTTGGAAGAAGACGGCTTCGTGTTGCATGGCACACTCGCCTGACCGTTCCGGCCTTGTATGGAATTTCTGTTCGTCACCTCGCAGTTTCGCTGAGAATGTGACTGACGACGATTGTTTGCCGAGCCAATTTTCGCAGTGAAAATTCTTCGACGCGGTGTCAGCTTCACGACACATTCGCAGGCTTCCTTCCCACGGTCGGTCGCCCTTCCGCAGTTGCCCTCAGCTTGTGCTTGTAAGTTGCAATCAGGAACGCAAAACATGTTCGCTCACAACGACAACTCTCTTCCTCACACAGGAGACTTTCACTCCCAACCTCAACGCCATGTCAGGCGTACCATGGTTTTTACGCTGAGGCCTGCGGCACACCTTCCATCTTTGGCAACGCGGGCTGGCCTTGGTACAATCTCTCGAAGTTCATGCATCGTTCGCTTCGTTTAGGGCGGTGTCGTAAAAACCTTCCGTTGTCGGACCTAGGCGTACCCAGATGTACACATTTCTATGGATCATTCGTGGCTTGTTGATCGCCTTGTCGCTATTTGTCGCTGTTGGGCAGTTCGCCGCAATCGTACAGGCGTCCC
>JBGCDN010000606.1:0-12034 GCA_045105495.1 Planctomycetaceae bacterium | reverse complement strand
TGAGTTCTTTTACGTAGTTTCCGAATGGCAAAGGCGATTCGGAAAAGCCAATGGGCGCGCGGCAGATCCGCGGCAGGTCATGAACGCGCTTACCCCCGAACTGAACCGACTTAGTGCAATGCGGTCACGCTTTGCTGCAAGCCTCCGAGAAGATGGCGATCGCATGGAACTCCAGTCCGCCGCCGATCGCTGCGCGGCTCTGGCATCTGGGGTGAACAGCTGGATGAATCAAAACTACGAAGACTCCGTTTATTGGATTGAACGAAGTGGACGTGAGAAAGATCGTATCAAGCTTTGTTGTTCACCCGTTGACGTCGGGCCAATTCTTCGCGACGAACTATTCAACGCCGTGCCGTCTGCGATTATGACCAGTGCGACATTGGCGGTGCAGAAAGAGAACTTTGCCTTTACTCGCAATCGCCTCGGTGTCACTCAGACGAATGAGCAACAGCTTGGCAGCCCGTTTGACTATCGACGGCAAGTGAAGCTATTCGTTCCTCCAGCAACCGCTCCCGATCCAACCGACAGTCGGCGTTACGAAGAGTATGTCTGTGAGAGTATCAAGCAGCATGCGACAGCGACTGATGGGCACGCTTTCGTATTATTTACCAGCTACTCGATGCTAAAGAACTGCGCGAATCGACTGGCCGGGTGGGCGGCAGAAAAGAACCTGAACCTACTTAGCCAAGGGGCAGGGCTGCCTCGATCGTTGATGCTGGAACGATTTCGGAGTAACCCGAGAGCTGTACTTTTCGGGACGGACAGTTTCTGGCAGGGCGTCGATGTTCCGGGCGACGCTTTGCAAACCGTCATCATCTCGAAACTCCCGTTTAGCGTCCCCGATCACCCGTTAACCGAAGCGCGGGTGGATCGGATTCGAGAGCAGGGCGGAAATCCATTTATGGATCACCAGGTGCCCGAAGCGATCATCAAGCTGAAACAGGGCTTCGGTCGATTGATTCGAACCAAGTCGGATACCGGGCGAGTGGTGATACTGGATCCACGGGTTCGCACGAAACGATACGGTCGTCTGTTTCTCGATAGCCTGCCAGATTGCGAGATCATCGCCGACGACGAAATCTAAGATCGAACCGCGACTCGCAGGTGGCTCTGCGAGCGCACAAAAAAAGCCAGCTCGGGAATGAGCTGACTTTGTATGTTTCGCTGTATCGGTTGTGTTACCGAGACATAAACGCGACGACCTGACCAACATCAACTGGCAGGCTGACATCATCAAATGCTGGAAGAGCAGTCACGATTGCCTTCATTGCCTTGTCGTCAAATGTGATCCAGTCGCACTGTGGAAGTGTCGCTGAGCCTACGACTGCTTCGTAGAGCTTCTTGACGTTTGGTCGATTTCGCAGAGTGATAACGTCACCGGCGCGAACTCGCATCGAAGGCTTGTCGACTGTCTTACCGTTCACTTGGAAGTGTCGGTGGACAATGCCTTGACGAGCTTGTGGTCGCGTGACAGCAAAGCCAGCTCGGCGAACCACGTTGTCCAGACGACGTTCGCAAAGGATCAGTAGGCCTTCGCCCGTATTACCCTTCAAGCGTCGAGCCTGATCAAAGTACTTTCGCAGGTGCTTGTCTCGAAGACCGTAGTAGAACTTAATCTTCTGCTTCTCAAGCAGGCCCGAGCCGTAAGTCGAAGCCTTTCGACGACGGCGCGTTCGTGGACCTGGAGGACCTTCGCGGTTCTCCAGAGCCTTTACGGCACCGTTTGATTCGAAGACTTGTAGGCCGAGACGGCGGTTAATTCGGCCCTTCGGACCGGTGTAACGCCCCATGTGTCACTCCGCAGCTTCCGCGTGATTCGTGTGTGAAAGATCGGGCACTTTATTGTCGTGCCGGAAGAGATACAAGCCATTGTGGCAACAAAGTTTGCGTCTTCGCCCCCGAAGTCAGCCACATCGACCGTCGTTACCTAATCGGCGTTTCTCTGAGTCATCAACAGCCTGCGATTGAGATTCAACTCTCGACCCCCATCTCGGCTGGAACGTCTCTGCAGCCAGTTTGCCAGCGTTGTCCGCTGAATCTGCGGAGTGAACAAATGTTGTACGCCTATCTGTGTCGGAAGTGCCGGTCATAGCGTCGCTTTTATTCACCATGCCTACCTGAAGTGCCTTTTTTGTGCATTTGCCAAGCTAGGTTTTCATCGGACGTTAACGAGCACGCGGGCCCAGCGTGTGTTCCTTCGCAGAGACGATCAGCCAATGAACAATGAAAACCACAAAGTCCCGGTGCGACTTGTACGGTCGAAAGAGCAGAGCAATATTCTGCCGCCTACTGTTCATCAGTATCGATCTCTAGAGTCAGCAGGAATCAGTCTCGAAGACAATCGCTACGTTCTGGCAACGGATGATGATGGTCGCATTGTCGGCGTGGTGTCGCGAGAACGAATTCTTCAGCGACTGCGTGCGTCAAACGATCAGGAACGGGGCCGCTGGGCAGAGATGCCAGTGGGCGCTCTGATGAATGTTGTCTTTACAGACACTCCAACGGCGGCGACGAAACTAGAAGACGACCTGGAGTGTGTCGCCATCACCGAGGGTGGCGGACTTATTGGGCTGGCGGTTGAAAACGATGTGTTCCTGAGCTGGGAACGTCTCGAACCGATGCTCACGGTCGCAATATCAGACCCGCTCACAGGACTCATGAACCGCTTGGCGTATGAACGCCGTCTGAACGAAGAATGGTACAGAGCGATCCGCACCGGCACATCTGTTGGCGTGCTTGTCGCAGATCTGGATGGCCTGAAGCCAATTAATGATATTCACGGGCACCAAGCTGGCGATGCAGTACTGAAACGAACAGCGTCGCTACTTGAAGAGAGCCTGCGGTCCTACGACATCCTTGCCCGCTACGGCGGCGACGAATTCGTCGCGCTATGTGTTGGCTGCCGCCCGGGTGAGATCGGAATTCCGATCCAACGAATCCAAGAGAAGCTGCTGAGTGCAGACTTCTCGTTCGACGGAAACCAGTTCGACGTAGCACTTTCGATTGGTGCTGCTGTCAGGCACGACGAATTCTCGTCTGCGACACCCGTTGAACTATTCAGAGCCGCAGACGAGTGCATGTATCTCGCCAAAGGTTCTGACGAATACGCCTACATCTGTGAATTTGGCGAAGACTACGACTCGAACCCGAAACCACTTCGTCGGCTTGCCAAGACGGCTGGCCTCGCTGAGTAATCCCGACAAACTCTCGAACAAGCAGATCTTAATTGATCGGTCCCGACATGAAGTACACAACCCAAGACTTTGAAATTCCTGTCCCCGATGTCTTTGCACCGACAATGCAGGCGAAGCAATGGATGTTGGAAGGACGCCCGAACGATGGTGCGTCGATTCAACGTGTTCCATTGATTCGACATCCATTCACAATCGGACGCAATCCGGAAAACAGTCTGACATTGGCGAACTCCACTGTCTCTGGTTTCCACGCCGAGCTTGTGTTGGTTGACAATGACATCTTCGTTCGCGATCTGGACAGTACGAACGGAACCTTGCTGAACGGCCGCCCGTTGCAGGGCATTGCCGGTATGTGTGATGGCGACATCCTGCACTTCGGCAACGCGATGTATACGCTTTCTGAGCAAGCTGAGGGTGGTTCCAAGACCGTCACAGTGGCGACAGACACAGCAGACGACGCGCTTGGTCAGATTCAGTTCGACAAGCTCATCAACAACCCAGCCGTTCGTCCTGACTTCCAACCGATCGTGCGGTTGGCTGATGGTCACAAGATTGCGTACGAAGCCTTGTCTCGCAGTCAGCTGGTTGGCCTGGAAACGCCAGCCAAGATGTTTCGCGTTGCGGCTCAGCGATCTCTCACTTCACAGCTAAGCGAAGTTTGTCGCTTTGAAGCGATGCGTGTCGCCAGCTTGCTTGGTTACGACAAGCAGTACTACCTGAATACTCATCCTTCAGAACTCAGCACACCAGAACTGTTGAAGTCTCTTGAACACCTGCGAGAACACTTCCCACGTCTGCCTATGGTTCTGGAAGTCCACGAATCTGCGGTCACATCTGCCGGGTACCTGCGGGGCCTGCGAGACGCACTTCTGGATCTCGATATCGGATTGGCCTACGACGACTTCGGTTCTGGTCAGGCTCGGTTGATGGAACTGGCTGAAGTACCACCGGATATTCTGAAGTTCGACATCAACATCATCCAGGGCCTGCCTGGAGCGTCAGCTCAAAGACGATCGACAGTGGAATCACTAATCAAGATTGCAGCTGATCTTGGAGTAACCCCATTGGCCGAAGGCGTAGAAACTCAGGACGAAGCAGACGCCTGTCTCGACCTCGGTTTTGAGTTGGCACAAGGCTACCTGTTTGGTCGTCCCGAACGTGTTACGCACTGGATTCCCACAGAGTAATTTCTGCCGTTCAGACGATTCCTCTCATCGGACATGATTAATGGCAACCGCCGGCACAATGAATCAGGGATACAGCGATCCATCCCTGTTAAATGCGCTTCTGTCGGGTCAACATTTTTGGCCGACCGAACCAAGAACACTGCACGAAGTCGGGCTAACCGAACCGTTCATTGATGCGCTGGCAAGCAAGTACTTGTTGGCCGGAGGCAATGCGACCGGTAGAACCATCTCGGCAGATATTTGTCTTCCGTTTCCAATTGTTGAAGCATCACTTGAGCGTCTGCGGCAACGCAGGTTGGTAACGCATGTCGGAGCTGGTCGCTTTAACGATTACGTTTATGGCCTGAGTGAAGAAGGAAGAAACCTCGCCCGAGTTCACCACAAGGAATGCTCTTACGTCGGGCCAGCTCCCGTACCGCTGGAAGACTACATCATCTCCGTTGAAGCTCAGGCGATTGGCGACGAACCAGTTCGCAGAAGCAACTTACTGGATGCGTTTCACGACGTCTCTGTCGCCCCAAACATGCTCGACGCGCTTGGGCCGGCAGTGAACTCGGCAAGCGGCATGTTTCTGTACGGTGCACCTGGGAACGGTAAGTCGACACTCGCCAATCGAATCACCAGTTGCTTCGGGCAATCCGTCTGGATTCCGCATGCGGTGATCGACGGCCGTGAGATCATCACGTTGTTCGACCCGGCCTATCACCACCGCAGCACTGAAGAATCTGGCAATCACGACAAGCGCTGGATCCTTACAAGACGCCCAACCGTCGTTGTTGGCGGTGAACTTACAATGAATTCTCTGGAGATCAGCCACGATCCAGTTTCCAACATCAGCGAAGCACCGCTTCAAATGAAGAGCAACTGTGGTTGTCTGCTGATTGACGACTTTGGACGGCAGCGTGTCTCTCCTGCTGAGCTATTGAATCGCTGGATTGTCCCGCTGGAGAATCGTCACGACTACCTGACTTTGTCCACCGGCAAGAAGATTCAGGTTCCGTTCGAGCAGCTCATCATCTTCTCGACGAACCTAAACCCATCTGATCTCGTGGATGAAGCGTTCCTTCGCCGGATTCCGTATCGCCTTGAGATTGACGATCCGGACGAAGACGAGTTCCACAACTTGTTTCAGATCGCGGCAGAGAAGGCCGGTTGCTACTACGACCCGGACGCGGTCGATCATTTGTTGAAGACCTATTACCAGGTTCAGGGACGACCCATGCGTCGGTGCCATGCCCGCGACCTGTTGCAGCAGGTTCGAAACTATTGCACCTACAACGATCTGCCTTTTGAAATGGTTCCCGACTACTTCGATAAGGTTGCCGGCACATTCTTTACGCCGATGCCAACCAAACCGCTCGCCCCCGCCGGGGCTCCGAGTGATCAAACAGTTGCGTCCGATGTGATGGCAAACATCCCCGGACGATCTCAAAGCGAGGCCGAGTAACATGGCAGACGTCGAACCAACACAGGTGATGGCAAAAATGCCGAACCAAACCCAGGTCATCGATCGAAGCGCCGACAAGCCGGTTGAGATTGCTGGCTACTCTCTCGAAAGCCGCCTCGGAGTTGGCGGCTACGGTGAGGTGTGGCGAGCTATCGGTCCCGGTGGACTTCCCAAAGCTGTCAAAATTCTCTTCGGGAAGACAGACGGTCCGCAGGCTGATGCAGAACTAAAATCACTGCAACGCATGCGTGATTTGAGACACCCGTTTCTCTTGAGCATCGAGCGAATTGAGGTTGTTAAATCACAGCTTGTTGTGGTGATGGAACTTGCTGACGGTTGTCTTGAGAACCGTTTTCAGGAAGTTCGATCTGAGGGCCTGCGTGGGATTCCGAGAGATGAATTGCTCGGCTACCTGCGCGACACCGCTGATGCTTTAGACTTCATGTTTGAAGAGCATGGCTTGCAGCACCTCGACATCAAACCAGAGAATCTTCTGGTGCAGGGCAAGCACGTCAAAGTTGGTGACTTCGGTTTGGCAAAAGACGTGAGCGTGACCAACATGTCGATTGTCGGCGGGTTCACACCACTCTATGCGCCGCCTGAGATTTTCGAAGGACAGCCAAGTCCCAGCAGTGACCAGTACAGTCTTGCGATCGTCTATCAGACAATGCTAACGGGTGTTCCGCCGTTTTCTGGTCGAACTGCCGCTCAGCTAACTGCTCAGCACTTGCGAAGCACGCCGGACCTTTCGTCGTTGCAGCCAGTCGATCGTCCCGTCATCGCACGAGCACTTTCGAAGAACCCAAGTGCCCGGTTCCCTAATTGTCGTCAGTTCGTCGATGAACTGACAAAACGAAGAAACTCACGTTCGCGGTCTGAAATTCGATCTGGCAATCGAGTATCGGCCAGTGCGACAAAACCCGTCAGCACGCGCTCACTGGGAATCCCCGATGAGCTTGCGGCTCAGGCAGTTGTTCCACTTCAGCCAAGGGCTCCGAAGCACCCTGCCAACTTTCGTCCAACGCTCTACATCGGTGTTGGCGGCATTGGTGGTACGGTTCTGACTTCACTCCGCAGCCACTTCGAAAGTGATTTCGGAAACTGCAACGCGCCTTGCTTTCCGATGCTGTATATCGACTCTGACCGGAAAGCCGTGGCTGCTGCAAGAACAACCCCGGGGCAACCGGGTTTGGCTGAGTCAGAACTCTTAACCATTCCGCTGAGAACTTCAGCCGAATACCGCGCAGACAAAGAGTTCAAACTCGATTGGCTAAGCCGTCGCTGGCTGTTCAATCTGCCTCGATCAGGAGAAGTCGAAGGCATCCGTCCACTCGGACGACTCGCCCTACTGGACAGTGAAAGCGCCGTCCGACGACGCTTGCGCGACTCGTTGACTCATGCAACGAGCGACGAAGCCATCATGGCAACTCTCGGCGAGACCGAACTCAAACTGGATCCTGGGCTGATTGACATTGTGATTGTTGGTTCTGCTTTCGGTGGGACAAGCAGCGGCTCGATACTAGATATCGCGGCGATCGCTCGTTCCGAAGTGGAATCACTTGGCCTCGAGATGGCGACTGTCGTTGGAGTGCTCGTCCACGGTACAAGTTCTCAACGCGAAGTCGGCGACATTCAGGAAGCGAACTCCATCAGCTGCCTGCAGGAACTCAAGCACTATCGCACACCGGGCCTGGAATCGACGAACCCATTCGATCACACCTACTTCGTTCAATTGGGCGATAGCCTCAGCAGTCTCGACTTCGCAGATCGCGCCGAGGATGTGGCGAGCTACATCTATTCGACAACCGTCAGCAACCTTCGTGCGTACACAGATCATTGGCGTGACCTAGAGACATCGAAATCGACTGGTGCGAATGGCTTGCGTACTTTTGGGTTCTCTTCAATCGACGAGAAGCTTCATAGTACCGTAAGCTCCGCCGCCAGAAGCCTCTGTTACGCACTTGCTCAGAAATGGACAAGTCAACCTGCGAATCCGCCTGAGCTGTCAGAACCTCGACTGTTGCTGCAGCATTTGTCCCTGTCTGAGACACGACTGTCTTCACGGATTATGGCGATTCTGCGAGGAGATGAAGGCAAGCAAATCGACGCATGGGCTCGCGGCAAATGGAAAGAGCTCGTCGGTCGTGAAACGAATCCCGTCTGCGCTGAAGTTGTTCAGAAGTTGGACAGTGCGTTCGAGAATGACGAAGGCGTCAGTGGCATCCTTTCACGTCTGCCGAAGTGTGCCGGCGATGCGAAACAGCAGCTAACAGAACACCTTGTCAACGCTCTTGACCAGCCAGGGCGTCTCAATGTTGCATCAGCTGCGGCCATGGAATTGGTCGCTCAGTTGGAAGCATCGGTCAACGCCTGCAAACGACTGCTCACTGAGATCGATCGAAGTTTCAACGACCTGAAGCAACTGATCAACGCACCGGCTCAAACAGCGGAGGAAGTTGAAGCTCGCTGCTACCAATATTGTGTGGTTCGATTCTACAGGCAGATCTACAAAGAGTTCCTCGACTACGTGACGCAGCTGTTCGAATGCATGACAGAAGCCAGCAGTCAGCTGACGAATCTGCGGATGGTACTCCGCAAGTTCGCGATGTCGTTTGTTCCAAGCGGAACCGTTCCGGCGTCTCAGCCGGAGCTCATGGTCGAGTCTTTGGATCACGGAATTCTGTCGGACAATACATTCAGTCTTGCTGACTTCTTTACCGCCGAGCTGAAGGAAAACGATGCTCGCGAGATCCTCATCCGAGAAGCCGAGAACTACCTGATGGCCAATACCGGCCGCAATCCGGGTGAGAAAAATCGGCCACAATCCGGCTTTCCCCAAAGTGCGCGGCCGCGACTCTTCAACACGGGTGGCGGTCAGCGTGTGATTGCAGCGATTCCTGAAACGGCGTCGCAGGAGAACTGGAGTTCGAAGCTAGCCAGTGTTTTCGGGGATTGCGTTGTCGCAATTCAGGGAGACGATCCAACGACGCTTGCCGTGACTTGTGAGATCGAAAACATCTCGATCGAGACCCTCCTCGACAACTTCCGATTCAAGAACCCACGACTAATGGATGTGGCAGCACGCGTTCATACCAGAGTCGATATCGACTGGTAGTCTAGCGATCTGATTGCGAGTTGGTGCGAAATAAAGATCCGTACTTCGTGCGCACATGTTCTGCGAAGACTTGCGTAATCTGGCCAGCGATCGCTGCGACAACCAGAGGAACAACCGCGTTTCCGAACTGTCGGTAAGCTTGTGTGTCAGACACGACGATTGGGAGGCCGGTCGGAAAGCCCATTAGTCTCTGGGCTTCCTGTGGTGTAAGACGGCGAGGGTTCCCATCTTCTTGTTCAATCAGGATCTCGGAACCGTCCTTATGGTATCGAGCACTCAAGGTTCGACAGACGGAGTCCATTGGTGCAATGCCGAAGCCGAAGCCGTTGCCTTTCGCTCGATGCTTCGCAGCGTAGGCCTGCAGGTAGTTCCAAAGTTTGTCCGACAACTGATACTTCTTATCGACAGTGTCGTTCAAAATGCTGGCGAACTTCGGTTTGCGACCGCGTGGTGGTTCGGGGAATTCAAAGTTGGGCGTGGCGCCAAAAACGTCTCTGCGGAATCCAACAATGAAGACTCGCTCTCGATGCTGCGGTACGTATCGTGCGGCGTCGATCACTTTGTGGAAGACCGTGTATCCGAGCTCGTCGAGGGTCGATTGAATTACCTGCCACGTGCGGCCTTTGTCGTGCGAGCAGAGGTTCTTGACGTTCTCCAGGAACACGACAGCCGGTTGCTTCGCAGATACAACTTCCGCGACGTGAAAGAAGAGTGTGCCCTGCGTTTTGTCTCGGAACCCGTGTTCTCGACCGAGACTGTTCTTCTTAGAGACACCCGCGATTGAAAACGGCTGGCATGGGAAACCGCCAGCCAGAACGTCGTGGTCCGGAATTGCGTTTGGTTCAATTGAACAAAGGTCGCCATGCGGTTCGTCACCAAACCACGCCGCGTATGTCTTGCGGGCGTACTTATCGATCTCCGATGAAAACACACAGTGGCCGCCGGCAGCTTCGAGACCAAGCCGGAATCCACCTACCCCCGAAAATAAATCGATGAAGGAAAACGGAAGGCTGGCCCCAACGCCGGGCAATGCCTGTTTTCCTTTGGCCAGAGCTTGGGGGGAAGCTTGCGATGATTTGTCGGCAGTGTTGATCATTGGCGAGAGTATCGGTTGGTTTGAAGACCGGTACAAGCGTCGCGATTGGTAGGAAACGTTGCAGAAATGCGAGGTAATTTGTGAGTCAGGGTGCAACGGTGCTGTGTCCGTGGTAGAACCAACGATTCGAATTTCGATCTCGAAACTCAGTAAATTCACATGGCTCGAAACAACCGAAACCAGTGGCGGTCGACCACAATTCTCAGCGTTCGCAAAGATGGCATGGTGGCTATCGGCGGCGATGGGCAAGTGTCGTTCAATAACACTGTGATGAAGTCTGACTCGCGAAAAATTCGCTGGCTGATCGACGGCAAAGTTGTCACAGGCTTTGCTGGTTCGACCGCAGATGCGTTCGCGTTGTTGGAACGGTTCGAAGAAAAAGTCAAAGACTACCCCGGCAACATCGGTCGCGCGGCAACGGAATTGGCTCGAGATTGGAGAACCGATCGGGCGTTGCGGCGTCTGGAAGCGTTGATGATTGTTGTCGACGCCGACAACACGCTCTTGATTAGCGGAACCGGCGACGTCGTGAGCCCCACGGACGGAATTATTGGAATTGGATCTGGCGGACAGTACGCCACAGCAGCCGCGCGAGCGCTGATGGAGCACTCGAAGCTGAGTGCAAAAGAGATCGTGACTGAGTCGCTGAAGATTGCGGCCGGAATCGATATTTACACCAACGAAAACATCGTTGTTGAGGAACTACAGTGTCCGAAATGACGCCACGCGAAATTGTCGCGAAGCTAGACGAACACATTGTCGGCCAGGACGACGCCAAGCGCGCTGTTGCGATTGCTTTGCGAAATCGGTTCCGCTGGAAACAGTTGCCAGAAGAGATTCGTCGTGAAGTCACGCCGAAGAACATTCTCATGATGGGGCCGACCGGGGTTGGGAAGACGGAAATTACACGCCGTCTCGCCAAGCTAACCGGTGCTCCATTTATCAAAGTCGAAGCCACCAAGTACACCGAAGTTGGTTACTACGGCCGCGATGTCGAAAGCATCATTCGCGAACTAGCCGAATCGGCAATCAATCTCGTCCGATCGAAAAAACGCGTCGAAGTCGAAGCCATCGCGCGCGACCGAGTTGAAGACAAGTTGTTGGACCTTTTGGTTCCATCACCGGAATGGGATCCCGACGATACGAACCGCGAAGAGTCTGCCGATCGTCATCAGCGAACTGCTGAAAAGATGCGACATAAGCTTCGCGACGGGCAGATGGAAGATCGCATCGTCGAACTGCAAGTTGAACAACGCAGCTCGCCAGTCCAGGTCTTCACAAGCATGCAAGGCATGGAGCAGATGGATATGGATCTGCAAAACGTGCTCGAACGCATGATGCCTTCGCAGAAGAGCAACGAACGCATCGTGAAGATCAGCGAAGCCAGAGAAATTTTGCTCGACCAGGAAATCGAATCGCTCATGGATCGCGATTCCATCAACGACGAAGGTTTGCACCTGGCTGAAGAAACGGGCATTGTCTTCATCGACGAGATCGACAAAATTTGCGCAGGCGGCGAAAGTGGTTCTCGTAGTGCCGATGTCAGTCGTCAGGGTGTGCAACGAGACTTGCTGCCGATCGTTGAAGGCACAACCATCCAAACCCGATACGGTTCCATCCGAACAGACCAGATGTTGTTTATCGCAGCCGGCGCGTTTCACCGGTCGCGACCATCGGATCTCATGCCAGAACTTCAGGGCCGGTTCCCAATTCGAGTCGAACTGCAAGATCTGACACGAGACGACTTCATTAGAATTCTCACAGAACCCAACGCGTCACTCACACGGCAGTATGAAGAACTACTGAAGGTGGATGGCATTACGCTGGAGTTCAAGAAGGACGGCATCGAAGCACTTGCCGACGCTGCATTCCACGTCAATCAGTCCACCCAAAACATCGGGGCCCGTCGCCTGCAAACGATTTTGGAACGCTTACTCGAAGACATCAGCTTCGAAGCTCCCGACACGAAGAAAAAGAAGCTGGTCATCGACGAAA
>JBGCDN010000605.1:0-9888 GCA_045105495.1 Planctomycetaceae bacterium | reverse complement strand
CTAAGGTCTTGCGAGGCTTTTCTAATACCGGAGGGGGGACTTGAACCCCCACGAGGTTGCCCTCACTGGATTTTGAATCCAGCGCGTCTGCCGATTCCGCCACTCCGGCTGAGTGATTTGGGTAGTGTATTTGTTGGTATCGAGTCAGTAGGACCGGACATTCACACGCTTCCAAGTGTCGGCGACACCAGAAAGTTCAGCAAGCGCCGACTCAACGTGACACTGTACTATCAGAGCGGTCGTTTTTGTAGCGAGCCGAAGACACCGAACCGATTTTGTAAATTTCACCAGCCGACCCTTCCGCTTGGGTAAGATTTGGACGTGTGATTGCCTGGTCTTCGGGTGGTTCGACGTGCGGTTGCCTCGCGGACAAACCTCGTTTGCGGGAGATGATTCCTATCCAGCGTTCAATTTACCGCGAGTTTTGAATGGGTACTAAACCTGACTACCCAAGGATGTGGGCGGAATTAGCACTACTGATTTTCAGCATGATGTTTTGTACCTGCGCGGGCCACGGCATTAGCAGAGTGCTCGATTCGAAGATCATCGCCGTCCTTTTCGCCTTACTGCTCTTCGGCCTCATGGCACGATGGTTTTATCTGTACTGGTGCCTCTGTTTTTCTAGATGCCCGCATTGCAATAGGCGTCTATTGGGGCCTTTTACTGCATGCAGGTCTTGCGGTACGAGTCTTACTGAACGGGAAGGGGCTTAAAGGCGACGGAGTGAATGTTACGGGCCGAATTGATGTCGTATTTTGGCGGAATTGAGAGGAGCTGACCGTTGTTCGCTCACTGACACCTTTGTATCGGTGCCTCATTCTTTTCTAGATGCCCGCATTGCAATAGGCGTCTATTGATGTCTTTTACTGCATGCAAGTTTTGCGGTGGGTGCCTCAGTCTTACCAAACGCACCGGGGACGACTAAAGGATGAAACGCACTGGCCAGAGATCGCCGCACCTCGTCTATTTCTGGAATTTGTGAACTGTCGGGCCCGACTTAAGCTCAATTTCGTGAACTGCCAGGCGAGCGGTTCTGAATCCTCCTCCCGGCAACGGCGAAATCGTCTAGGCCAGGGAATCGCCGGCATGCCGGGTTTGCGTTGGGAAGCCAATTGCAACCTCGGCATGCAAATCAGTGTGTCAGGAACCTCTGTTACTCGCGAATCAATGCAGGTTCTGTGTCGAGATTGCAGTCCTGCACGTCGGCTTCGCCGCGTTCCTGAATGCGGAGGCTGGTCGCTCCGTTTTCTTTCACATTGCAGTTGCGAAGAATGACTCGGGATGAACCGGCGACCGTCATTCCAGACCGGGCGTTCTGTTCGGACGAGACCTTGCGAAGCAAAACGTTGCGGCACAGGTCGTGTGCGTTTACGCCGTCTATTCGGAAGTGCTTTACGTTCAAGTCCTGAATCAGGACGTTGCGAACTCCGTACAACGAGATGCCAGTTGTTCTCTGTGGCATCGCAAAGTTCATCAAGCGAGGGTCTTCACCTTTATCCGTGCGATAGAAGACTCGTCCGGCATTGACAGCGAACTTTCCTACTTCCATCCCATTGATCGCGTATCGATCACCGTAGATATCGGCCTGTTCAACTTTCTGACCATCGCGAAACAGCAGATAATGGCCTTTGTGTGGGGGTTCGATCGACCAGAGATTCTGGCCCTCACCTTTCCAGCACTCGGGTGGCACACTCCATCGTCCAGATAGTGTCGCTCCGTTGCCGAGCACTCGAAACGGCACCGTCGCGTTCCCGCTGTGTCGGCCACCGGTAAGGTGCAGACTCTCGTAGTAGGGGACACCGGTATTGGCGATCACAATTGTATCGCCGAAATTGGCGAGCCTGACAGCCTTCTGCAAGCTACGGACCGGACCGACTGAACCGCTCTCACGAGCTTCAGCAAGTCCATTTAGCCTGTTGCTACCAGCAAGATTGTTGACGTAGATTGTTCGAGCCGACGATTCTGACACTGCGATCAACATGGTCAGGGCGCAGAGGACTAGCTGTGGTTGTTTCATGTTTTTTCTCTCAGCAGTTCACTGCCGATTGTAGAAACGGCTGGTTTGCGAATGGTCGAGCTTACTGGTTCTTCTGACGCCTCGTCTGAACCAATCCAGCAGATCAGCCGGTATGCAATGACTGCTGCGAAACCCAGTAGCAGTGGTGAATACCGAAGCATGCCTTCTTCCTGGCGAAACAGGTAGCCAAAGATTCCATCCGTCGTGACTAACGATCCAAACATCCCGTGTAGAACGCCCAGTGAGTTGTAGAGCACGTGGAAGACGATACACACCAGCAGACTGCGAGATCGGATTGCCAGTAGGCCGATTAACAGGCCCAGCAACGATGCATTGAATACCTGCTGAGGAATCATGTGCATGATTCCAAATGCAGCTGCCGAACCAACGATTGCTAACCCGGTTCGGCCTGATCGATTAAGGCCACTCAGAATGAATCCGCGAAAGGCGATCTCTTCACAGATTCCCGGGGCAAGGGCGAAGACAGCGAGCATTACCCAGGCGTTCGATTGACCAGCCGACATCATCTTGGTCATTTGTGAAGTTAGCTCGGGTGGCAACGCTGGGAAGAACCAGCCTTGCAGCGATGCCAGTAGTTCGATGGCCAGTGGGTGCAGTACCAACGCCAAACCGATTGCTGCGACGATGTGTTTGATCGACGGCAATCGCAGACGAAGCGTTTCCTTAACGGATGTTGTCAGAAGCAGAGACATCAGAATCGCTGGTGCGGCGATGATGAAGATTTGCTGGAAGACCAGAACCTTCAACATAGCGCTCCCGGAATCGTCGCCGCCAAGGACTTTCTGCATTGGCCCCATTGCCGCAAACTGCAGAAACATGATTGCAACGAAACAGAAGATCGCCTGTGAGAAACTCGGGCGAGGCAGCTTGTTCGCCATGGTGTGTCGCAACCACAAACGTGGGCTCACGCGTTCGGCCGCTCGGAAGAGAACCGCTTCGCTTCCGAATAATTCAATCGCCCACCACAACGCAATCAAACTGTACCCAGCGCTGGATATCAGAACCGGGAAGATGTACGCATACAAAGTTTGTGAAGACACGGGAGCCAGCAGCATTCCCTTCAGCAGCAACGCCACGTTGACTACCGGAAGAACGCTGTACAGCGGTGTGATCTCGACGGTCGGCGACAGACAAAAGACTGTCAGCCCCATCGTGATCATCAGCAACGGAGTGAGATAGTACTGGCCTTCTTTGCTGGACTTGGCAAATGTCGCCAACCCCAAACACAACGCGCTGAATAGTGCAGCGATTGGGATAAGCATGACGAACAACCAGAACAACGACGCCATGGGTGGAAACGCCATGCTGCCGCTGAGCTGTTGTTGTTGGCCAACCATGCTAACCATGTATTGTCCGGTGAAGCCCATGCTGGCAAGGTTCAGTAATGCAGTTCCGCAACTGAAGAGCATGACCGTCAGGAATTTTCCCAGCACGATTTCGGAACGGAACGCTGGAGAGATCAGCAGCGTCTCCATTGTTCCACGTTCCTTCTCACCAGCACCAAGATCGATCGCCGGATAGAACGCGCCCGTGACTGTCATGATGATCAACAACGCGGGAAACAGCTTGCTCCACATGTTGGCAGCAATCTGCTCTGTTTGTGCGACGTCTAGCTGAGAGATCTTGGCCGGACGATGTGTGTCTGCAGGCAGGCCGGCTTCGTTCAGACGCTTCGACAGCAGAGCTTCTTCCCAGTTCGACAACGCGTCCAGCACGCGGGACGATGCAACCATCGACTTCTCGTCAGCACTGTTGTTAATGACCAGTGGGCCTGAGTACTTGGGGGCGCCTTCGGAGTCCTTAAGTGGTCGGCCAACGCCATCGCCAAACCCTTTGGGAATGATGACAAGCACATCCGCGCCACTTTCACGCAGGGCTTCTGTCGCGACATCTTTGGCGAGTTTCTTGTCGTCTGGTGTTCGCGACTGATCGGATGGAGTATCCAGCGACTTACGAATCGATGCGGCCAACAACTCATCGACTTTTTCTATACGAAGACGCAACCGTTCCGCTTCGGCGGCTGCTTTTGAATCTTCAGAAGATTCACCGGCAAGAACAGTCATCCCGTTATGCTTGACCGTCAATTTGCTGACGTCCGCTTCGCCACCGCTAAACCACTCGGTTCGAATGCCATCCGCATCCATGAATTGCGGTTCGTCCGGCAGGTGATCGACTCCAAGAACCAGTACTTCGCGAGGCTGTTCGCGAAAAGTGGTCATCATTTGGAACATGCCGATGCCCAACGATGGGTACAGCAATAGCGGCAGCACGACAATCATGAACAGCGTACGCCGATCGCGCAACTGATCGCGCACTTCGCGCAGGAACACTAGTTTGACGTTCCTTGGACTCATGCGATTGCCGTTGGTTGTTGGTCGTGTTTGCGAATGAGCTCGAAGAACAATTCTTCGACGTCGGGTTGTTCGTGTTGGTCGATGAGTTCTTCAATGGTGC
Source organism: Planctomycetaceae bacterium (assembly GCA_045105495.1). GTDB lineage: Bacteria > Planctomycetota > Planctomycetia > Planctomycetales > Planctomycetaceae > CAYNWT01. Next base: position 5,396 of record JBGCDN010000605.1, on the reverse strand, counting down.
CCATCGCGAGGATTTCTCCGCGATGAATCACCGCGACTCGATCACACAGCTTTTCGACTTCTCGCATGATGTGTGTCGAGAACACGATGCACTTGCCCTGGTCACGCAGCGAGTCGATTGTTTCGAGCACGCTTCGAGCAACAAGTACATCCAGCCCGGAAGTTGGTTCGTCGAAGATCATGACCGGCGGGTCATGCACGATGGTTCGTGCGATGGAGACTTTTTGCTTGTTGCCGGTCGAGAGTTTAGAACCGAGCCGATCGCGGATCTCGTTCATCTGCAGGACTTCGAAGATCTCTTCGATGCGAGCATCAAGAACGTCTTCTTCCATCCCATACAGGCGTCCGAAGTACTGCACCATTTCGCGGCTGGTCATCCGATCGTAGATGCCGGTGTTGTTCGACATGAACCCAATGCGACGCCGAACGTCTGCGGGGTATTCAGTCACATCAAAATCAGCAACCCGTGCAGTGCCAGAAGTCGGCTGGAGAACCGTGCTGAGAATCCGCAGGCAGGTCGTCTTGCCGGCCCCGTTTGGTCCAAGTAGTCCGAAGATTTCTCCGGGTGGAATCTCAAAGCTCACACCATCCAAAGCGCGAACGCGGCCGCGCTTGAGGTCTGGAAAATCCTTCGTGAGATCTTGTGCGAGGATCATACGCGCGGTGCTTTAGAGATTGGCCAACGTCCAAGTCGATTGGACAAAAGCAAAGCGGCAGGCTGACCCGCCGCTGAACTCGAACGACAAACTCTATCACATACGCTTCAACACTCACCGAAGCGGTCCGTACGCAAAGCGATGTTAGGAATTCAAAACCGGTAGAACCGTCGAATCCGGCTTGCTGGCGCCTTTGAATGAATCCTCATCATCGATGTATTCGTAATAGACGTTTCGCTGCCGCGGAATATACCCGGCCTCACTAATGCACTTTCGCAGCGTGTCCACAGAGAGGTGGTACACTGTGCCGGCCTGCGAGACGACGTTCTCTTCTATCATCAAGCTGCCCATGTCGTTCGCTCCGAAGAACAGCGCGACTTGGCCAATCTTTTCGCCTTGGGTGACCCAGGACGACTGGATGTTCGGGAAGTTATCCAGGTACAGGCGGCTGACAGCCTGTGTTTTCAGGTACTCAAACGCCCCTGCTTCCTGAATCGTGGTCATGTCGTAGCCGTCTTTGCGATTGTCGAACCACGGTGGGTCCTCCGGCGGTTGGAACGTCCAGCAAATGAATGCGGTGAACCCGCCCGTTTCATCTTGTAGCTGACGCAGCCGTTCAAGGTGTTCGATGCGTTCTTCCAACGTTTCAACGTGACCGAACATCATGGTCGCCGTGGACTTGCCGCCGAGTTCATGCCAAACCCGATGCACGTTCAACCAATCGTCGGTCAGGACTTTGCCTCGCGTGATGAGCTTTCGAACCCGGTCGACAAGAATCTCTCCGCCACCGCCTGGAATGCTGCCGAGGCCCGCTTCTTTCAGGCGTTCCAAAACAGTGCGGAGCGGCAGCTTGCTGATCTTTGCAAAGTGATGCAGTTCCGGCGGGCTGAACCCGTGGACGTTGACTGTTGGGAACTCTTTGCGAATTCCACGAAGCATGTCCTCGTACCATTCGAGTGGCAGCTTCGGATGCAGACCGCCCTGCATGAGAATCTGGTCGCCACCAAGCTCTACAGTTTCCGCAATCTTCTTGTGCAGTTGTTCCTGCGAGAGCACGTACACATCCGGATGATCTGGCGGACGATAGAACGCGCAGAAGTCGCAAACTGCGGTGCACGAGTTCGAGTAGTTGATGTTGCGATCGATGTTGTAGGTTCGATACGGCTCAGGATGCAGTCGTCGCGAAACATCATTGGCCGCGCGGCCGATTGCGGTGAGGTCGGTCGACTTCAGAATCGCAAGGCCTTCTTCGGCGGTGATTCGTTCACCAGCGACGGCTTTTTCAAGCAATGGCGTAATCTCGGACACAAGTCTGACTTTCGGGAATCAATCCCAGTTTAGAAGCAAGTTGTTCGAACAGTCGCAGTCCCTGGCGTTCTGCTGAACCAAGGTAGAAATGCAAATTGTTGCGGAGATAGTCTTCTGCATCGTCGGCGTTCAACCCAAGAGATTCCGCCTCTCGAAGTGCGATGGAATCAAAAGCGGCGACTCCGCGATCTCGAGCGGTTGCTAGTTCGTTCGCCAAACCAACAACATTGGCATCGCCCCGGGCGACCCACATCGCAAAGACGAACGGAAGCCCTGTCCATTCTGTCCACAGAGAACCGAGGTCCCATGTTTCGACAAAGACTTCATCTGGATCGCTCATTGCTCGATCACCGATCAACAAGATCGCGTCAGCATCCGTCTGAGCAGTGTCGTATTCCATGGGCAACGGTTCCAGTTGAGGGAACACACCGTAACGTTCAGCCAGAATAATCTTCGCCATCGTAGCGCTGGTTCGAGAACCTTCGTCTAACGCTAATCGGTTGATCTCGCCCGGTGGAACGCGGCTGTACAGCTTTACGCTTCGAACAGCTCCTCGAGTCGCGACACACGCGTCAGAAACGATGCGGTAGTTTGGATCACGGAAGAACTCGATGGATGGAACCAACGCAACGTCCAGCCGATCGTTGGCGAGGTTGTCAGCAAGGCAACTCGGGTAGTCCAGCGACACCGGTACCGCCGCTGTCAAACCTTCGATCAGCGGCTTAGAGTTGAGATAACTCACAGCACCGATGCGTGGTGTTGAGTAGTCGCCGTATTCCATTAGGTTTCCAATCAGGCCCAAGTGTCACGTCTTGTGTTCACTGTTGGTCGATATCGGTTCGCTTGGCAGCACGTTGCCGAATTATAGGGGCCACCGAACCCGTCACAACGAACCGAAAAACCTTCATGGCAGGCGGTAAGGAAAGTCGAATGAGCGTCGAAACAGCCGATTTACCACCGTTTCCTGCCATGGTAGTATCCGCACGCAAACCACGTATTTAACGCAATTGAGACATCTGCCGAAGTGGAAAGTCGCTACCCAGCATGAGTTTAGAACCAATTAAAGTCGGGATGATTGGCCTCGGCACAGTAGGCGGCGGGGTTGCCAGACTTCTGCTGGAAGAAAAGGACCGAATTACTCGCCGATCCGGTCGCCCGGTGGAACTTGTCAGAGTTGCTGTTCAGGACACGGAAAAAGAACGCGACATCGCAGTCCCGGACGGCGTTCTGACCAACAATGTCGACGACATTGTGAACGATCCTGAAATCCAGGTTGCCATTCAGCTAATGGGTGGCAGCACGAATTCTCAGGGAGTCATGGAATCTTTGCTGCGAGCCGGTAAAGACGTCGTCACTGCCAACAAGGCCCTGCTGTGTATCCACGGCGTCGAGCTGTTTCGCCTGGCGAATGAACTGGGGCGAACCATTTCGTTCGAAGCCGCAGTTGCCGGCGGAGTTCCGGTAATTAATTCGGTCGCGCAGTCGATGACTGCGAATCAGCTGTCGTCTATCGAAGGCATTCTTAACGGGACCAGCAACTTCATTCTGACTCAAATGCTGAGCGCCGGTATTTCCTACGCTGAAGCGTTGTCACAGGCTCAGGAACTTGGTTACGCCGAGGCCGATCCAACGATGGATGTCGATGGAACCGACGCGGCTCAGAAGCTGGTCATTCTGGTTCAGCTTGCGTTTGGAACACGCGTTGAACTCGATGCGTTTCCGCGACAGGGGCTCGAATCGTTAGCGTTGGCTGACCTGAAGTTTGCGTCGGAGATGGGCTACAAGATCAAGCTCTTGGCGGTCGCTCGTCTTGTCGGCGGCGAATTAGAGATGCACGTTCAGCCAACGTTACTGCGGAAGGATCGCATTCTCGCCACAACAGACGGGCCGCTGAATTCCATTTTGCTGGAAGGCGATGCTGTTGGGCCAATTTGGCTTTCCGGGGCAGGAGCCGGACGCATGCCAACTGCATCGGCCGTTGTGTCGGATCTTGTCAGCGTGATCACCGGACGGTCGGCGGCTTCGTTTCCGCATCTTGAAGTCTTCGACGCGAAAGACAACTTCAAGATTCAGTCGGTGGAAGAAATCTCTCGCCGATACTATCTGCGGTTCAATGTGGATGACCGACCGCACGTACTGGCGACACTCACCGAGATTCTTGGGCGACACAAAATCAGCATCGCTACAGTGATTCAGCATGAAGCACCTGAACCTGAACGCCAGCCAGATGCTGCTGTCCCGCTTGTCTTCATGACCCACCGCACCACCGAAGGCGCGGTGCGGGCGGCAATGAGTGAGTTTCAGAAGCTCGACTGTCTTGGGATTCCGATCGTCTGTCTTCCTGTTGCAGACTAAACCTGCTTCACCCACCGGCTTGTTCAATGCAAAACTACAAACTGGTTCTCCCTGAGAACCTAAACCACTTCGGCTACCTGTTTGGCGGTTACCTACTGCAATGGGTCGACGAGGTCGCCTGGATCGCTGCCAGTCTTGAGTATCCGGGCTGTAAGTTCGTGACCATTGGGATGGACAAAGTTGAGTTCCACGAGAGCATCCTGGAAGGCACGATCCTTAAGTTCGACGTGAACCGAATTCGAGAAGGCACAACGTCGGCCAGCTATCTGGTTGAAGTGGCGAAAGAGGGGAACGAACAGGGTTCTGCCTTCACGACCACCGTTACGATGGTTCGCGTAGACGCAGAAGGCAACAAAACTCCGCTATCTGGTCCCGCAGACTACGAACAACCATCGTAGTATTCAGTAGAAGTGTCCCAGCCAAGGCGTGCGCGGCGGAAGATGTGTGAACCTGTACTGCCTGCTGCGATTGGGTTTCAGGCTGGACGACGATCGATCGTAGCCGAGACCCTATTCTGACGTTATGTTGCGGGACAAACTCCACGCGCCGCGGGCCTGCGGAATCAGTCGAAAGGTACATCGTGCGGATTGTTATTGTCCTGCTGCTGCTGGTCGCGTTTGCGGCTGGGTTCCTGTACTTCACAGTCTTCGCTGAAACAGAAGCGACTGAACAGACACTCGCTGACGCTGAAACGGCCTTAGCGTCTGAAGACATGGAGACCGCCGAAACGCTGGTCCTCAAGTACCTGAAAAAGTACCCAAACAACTGGCGAGCCAACCTTGTCGCCGGAGATGTCTACATCAAGTTCACGGAGATGGACAAGGCGTACGAGTACTATCAAAAAGCGCTGTCTGAAGAGAACAGTCGACTGCTGGAAACACGTTTTGCCTGCGGTCGGATGGCCATGAGCCTCGGCCGCGCGGCAGAGGCTGAGCGGTTTTTCAAGAGTGTTCTGGAGCTGTCTCCTAGTCATCAGGATGCGAATCGCGGGCTCTTTGAACTGTTGAGAACAGAAGGCCGCAACAGCGAACTTGCCCCGCACTTCATGGCGACAATTCGACGCCCGGAGACATTCGAT
>JBGCDN010000604.1:0-4944 GCA_045105495.1 Planctomycetaceae bacterium | reverse complement strand
TGCCGGGGACACGGCCAACACTGAGGTTTCGATCTACGATTACGGCGACAAGTGCATGGTGTTCGAGACACGTGGACTGGGCGTGAAAGGTTCTGATGATCCGCTGATCAACAAGCTGTTCGGACGAACGCCGAAGAGCGGGAACTGTATTGGAGTGATCTTCTATGGGGCTGAAGGCTACGTCGTACAACGTAGCTACACGCACTGCACGGCGTACGACAAGAAGTTCAACGTCATTAAGGAGTTCAAGGGTGGTGGTGACCACTTCGCGAACTTCCTGACAGCGTGCCGTAGTCGGAACTATCGAGATCTGAATGCGGATGTTTGGGACGGGCACCTCTCGGCTGGTGTGAGCCACCTTGGCAACATTTCTTACTACGCAGGTGAAGACAACAAGATGTCTGCGAAGAAGATTGGTGAGATCGTTGGCGACATCAAGAGTCTCGACGACAACGGCGAGACACTGGCGCGAACGGTGAAGCATCTGCAAAAGAACGGTGTCGATCTCAGCAAGTACCCAATGTCCATGGGGCCACTCCTGAAATTCGATCCCGAGAAGGAAGTCTTCACCAACAACGAAGCAGCCAATGCAATGCTGACGCGCAAGTATCGCGAAGGCTTCGTTTGCCCAACCGCAGACCAAATCAAATCTACGGCAAAAGTGGGATAGCGTACCGTTAGACCACGCTGATGGGGTGACAGGCTGGCTCGCTTGTGCGGTGAACGCCGCGCGGGCGTGGTTGGTCGTTGGCCCGGACTGAAGCAACCGGCGGAGTGGTTTTGGACTCTCGAAGTCGCTTGAAAGCGCGATTTGGGTCTTGCCGGTTCTCTTAATATTGCGAACACGCTGCGGCAAAAGAGGTTACGGCACGTCGAATTGCCACGCAGAACCTACTGGACTAAAGTCTGCGGATCTGTGAACGCCTTCATTACTAAGCGTTCGACGACGGTGCGGGCGGAATCCGCAGTCAATTGCGAAACAGGAAGAGCATGGCGGACAAAGTTCCACAAAACCCGAATCAGGGTGGATCCAAGAAGTCGAAAGACGGCGAAAAACCACGACGGACACCATTTGGGCCGTTCTGGATTCTGTTGGTGCTTGGCCTGTTTTTCGCCATGACCTTCATGTTCGGCTCGCCCGGGTACCACGGTGCACGGGTCGAGTACAGTTTCTTCCGTGAACAACTGGACAAGAACAACGTCGAGTATGTCGAGTTTGTCGAGGACTCACTGAAGGGCGAATGGATAGAGAAGCCTGAACGCGAAGGGCAGACGCTCCAACTCAAGTTCAACACGAAGCTACCGCCGATCCTTGTTGAGGATCGAGAACTTATCGCCGACCTCCGAGCCAAGGGGGTGAAGGCGTCATCGAACCCACCGTCGTTCGGTGCGAATACCATTTTGAACCTGATGCTGATCGGCATGATGATCGCATTCTTATGGTTCATGATCAGACGCAATTCTGATCCGATGGGTAGCGGGATGATGGGTTCGTTCATCAAGAGTCCCGCAAAGCGTTTTCAGGCAAGCGATCAGCCGACCACGTTTAAAGACGTGGCTGCCATGGACAATGCCAAGATGGAGCTTCAGGAAATCGTTGATTTCCTGAAAGACGCAACCCGGTTCACCAAGCTGGGGGCTCGGATTCCCAAGGGCGTCCTGCTGATGGGGCAACCGGGTACTGGTAAGACTCTGCTGGCCAGAGCAACCGCCGGTGAGGCAGGTGTTCCTTTCTTCTCGATCAACGGATCAGAGTTCATTCAAATGTTTGTTGGCGTGGGAGCCAGCCGCGTTCGCGACTTGTTCCGGACCGCAAAAGATGCTGCTCCCTGCACTATCTTTATTGACGAGATCGATGCCGTCGGTCGCGTCCGTGGCGCTGGAGTTGGCGGTGGGCACGACGAACGCGAACAAACGTTGAATCAGATTCTGGGAGAGATGGACGGGTTCACTCAGGGCGACACGGTAATTGTTCTTGCCGCGACCAACCGACCAGACGTTCTCGATCCGGCTCTACTGCGCCCGGGCCGGTTTGACCGACATATCGCTGTCGAAAAACCAACCAAGGAGGGCCGCGTCGCCATCCTCAAGGTGCACAGTCGCAAAGTGCCTCTCGACGACGAAGTTGATTTGGAAGCCGTTGCGACTGGAGCCGTTGGTTTCTCAGGAGCCGACCTGCAAAACCTCGTGAACGAAGCCGCACTCAACGCGAGTCGTAAGAAGCAGTCTCGCGTGAAGATGGAGGATTTTGAGATCGCCCGCGATCGCGTTCTCATGGGGCCGGTTCGAGAAGAAGTTCTCAACGAACACGAAAAACGCATGACGGCGTATCACGAGGCGGGGCACGCATTAATTGCATGGCTGCTGCCAGAATTAGACCGAGTGCACAAGGTTACCGTCATTCCCCGCGGTCGTGCGTTGGGTGTGACGCAGCTTCTTCCAGAAGAAGAAACGTACAACGTTGGCGAGAAGCGATTGCACTCGCAGCTCGTCATGATGCTGGCCGGCCGCGCGGCAGAGAAGCTGATCTTCGACGAGTACTCTGCCGGAGCCGAAGACGATCTGAAACGAGCCACCAATATTTCTCGCCGGATGGTGGGTCATTGGGGGATGAGCGAAAAGATCGGCCCGGTCGCGTTCCGTCAGGGCAGCGAGCATCCGTTTCTCGGCAAAGAGATGCACGAACAGCGCGAGTTCAGCGAAGAGACCGCTCGAATTATCGATCTTGAGGTCCAGCGAATTCTCATCGAAGCCGGAATCCGCGCGACGACAATGCTGGATGACAACCGCGACAAAATGATCGCACTCGCCGAAGCTCTGGTGGAGGCCGAAAGCCTCGACACGAAGGAAATCACAGATCTGCTCGGCGAACGCGCAGGTGCGCCTGAGAGTAACGGCAAAGCCGGCAAAGAAGACGACGGCGATTCCAGCACAGAGGCGTCTGTCGGAGATTCGAATGACGAAGCTTCTTGAAGGCAAAGTCGCGCTGGTTACTGGTTCAGGCCGAGGATTGGGCAGAGCGTTTTCTGAGCATCTGGCGAGCCTTGGTTGTTCGATCGGTGTCCACGGCATGCGTGAGCATGGTCCGAGTGAATACGGGGAAGGAACGACGCTCACGGCGACTGCTGAAGCGATTGGGGAAGCTCATGGTGTGAAAACGACCCGAGTTCTCGCCGACCTGACAAAGTCGGAAGACATCGATCGGATTGTCGACGAAGTCGAGAGTGCTTTGGGGCCGATCGACATTCTGGTTCATAACGCTGGTGGTGACATTGCTGCGGAAGGTGGCAAGCCGAACCCAAACGACGCCGTTGGAATTAAGGAAGTTGATGTTCGGTCGGTTCTTGATCGAAACGCATTAAGCACCATCTTGCTGTGTCAGCGGGTCGCTAGCGGAATGATGCAACGAAAGTCCGGCCGCATCATCACGATTAGTTCGATCGCTGCGTTCCAGGGCAATGCCAATAGCGCAATTTACTCAACGGCGAAAGCGGCTGTGGTTGAATACACACGTTGTCTTGCCGAACAAATGCGCGAACACAACGTGACGGTAAATAGCATTGCTCCTGGGGATACTCGAACGGGCCGCTATCTGGGGACACGCGAAGTGCCCGAAGACCGACTGGCAACCGAAGGGACTTTGCGGCGCGTTGCTTTGGTTGATGAGGTCGCCCGAGTTGTCGAGATGTTTGCCGGACCGCTTGGTGATTTCGTAACCGGACAAGTACTTCGAGTCGATGGCGGCACACAAACGTGGCCTGCGTAAGCAGAGTGCGTTGACCAATTCAGGTTAGCGGAAATCTCGCGACTGAGCTTTGATGCGTGACATTTCGTGGGAGATGTCTTCCAGCCGATCCACGACAATGTGAATCACTTCGTTCTGCTTTTGAAGCTGGCCGCTGACTAACAAAATACGAGCATGCTCAGCAATCGCGCGGTGCTTCTCCCAGACGTCCGGCCAGATAATCAGGTTCATGCTGCCGGTTTCGTCTTCCAGTGTCACAAACGTTACGCCCTTGGCCGTTTGTGGACGCTGACGTCCGATGACCAGCCCCGCAAGTTGATAATTGCAATCCGCTTTTAACCGTGGAAGTTCTTCTGCGGTTCGAAGGTTTCGAGTCGCAAGCAGTGGCCGAATGAATTCAAACGGATGTCCTCGCAAGGAAAGACCGACCGTGTTGTAGTCGGCAACAACACCATCACATGCCGACATTTCAGGAAGCGCCACATCGGGCTCTGCTGTTTCTGCATTTCGCAAAAGTGGTTCCTGCATCTGCGATGGCAAAGCTTCCCACAAAGCTTCACGGCGGTTCAAATTCAGAGAACTGAAGGCATCTGCCCGCGAAAGTCGCTTCAGCAGAGCGTCGTTTAATCGTGTCCGCTGCACGAAATTTTCAAACGATGTGAATGGGCCAAACTGCCGTGACGAAACAATCGCTTCGATCGCGGATTCCGAAATGCCAGAGATCATCCGGAAGCCCAGTCGAATTGCATGGGTCTCTGCCAGTTCACCAGGCGTACGAGTTGAAACATCAGTAGCAGTGACTTTGGCTTTGGGAAGAACCGCCGAACCTCGTTGGCTTAACGGTGGAGGAACCTCCGATGTGGCCGCATCATATCGCACCTGCCTTGCGCCCATGCTTTGGCTCTTGCCACTCTTTGATTCGGGTTCATCTTCTTTTCTGTTCTTCTCCAGCGTGCAGTTCCAATCGCTGAAGTTCACATCGACCGCTCGGACTTCCACTCCATGCCGCCGGACATCAGCCACCAACTGAGCGGGTGCGTAGAAGCCCATGGGCAGGCTGTTCAGGATGGAGGCCGTGTAAGCAGCCGGGTAGTAGCACTTTAGCCAACAAGAAATCCAAGTAAGCCGAGCAAAGCTGGCGGCATGCGATTCAGGGAAGCCGTAGTCGCCGAATCCACAAATTTGCTTAAACAGCCGCT
>JBGCDN010000603.1:0-17332 GCA_045105495.1 Planctomycetaceae bacterium | reverse complement strand
ACCTGACCCACCAACTGTCCTTCGTTCAATCAAAAAACATGTGGCATAAATTGAGCTGAGTTTGACGGTTGGAAAGCGGCGGTAAACCACCGTTCGCTTCAGACTCCCGGGCATAGATCCGGCAGTCGGTTGCGTGAACCGACTAGTTTTTTGATTGCCGGACTGCTCAAGGTGAGCAGAATGGGCCCACGAGCTGTTCAAGGAGACTCCCAGTGACTCGATACACACTGCTTACCGGCGCTACCGGTCTTGTTGGCCGATACCTGATGCGTGACATGCTTCTCAATGGTCACCACCTGGCCCTGATTGTTCGGTCGTCTCGAAAAGAGAACGCCAAGCAACGAGTTGAAGGCATCTGCCAGTTCTGGGAACGAGAGATCGGAACCGCACTGCCGCGACCAGTTGTGATCGAAGGCAACATCTCTGAGCCTGGTCTCGGGATGAGTGACGACGACAAGAAGTGGATCGGCAAGCACTGCGACAAGATCATCCACAACGCCGCCATCCTTGAGTTCTTCGGTAAGGACCGCAAACGCGAACCGTGGAAGACAAACCTCGGCGGCACTCAAAATGTTCTCGACCTGTGCAAAGAAGTCGATCTGACTGACATGCACTACGTGTCGACCGCATACGTCGCTGGCATGCAAGACCAGCCAGTGATGGAAGACTCACTGGAAGCCGGCCAGGAATTTCGTAACGACTACGAACAAAGTAAGTACGAAGCCGAACAACTTGTTCGCGCTGCAGACTTCCTGACGCAGACAACCATTTATCGACCTGCTGTCATCGCTGGTGATTCAAACACCGGCTATACCAGCACGTACCACGGTCTGTACTTGTACTTCCGGTTGATGGCTGTGCTGATTCCAGAACTACCGCTTGACGAGAACGGCAAGCGTCAGACGCCGGTCAAACTGGACATGACTGGCAATGAACGGCGGAACATTGTTCCTGTCGAGTGGGTATCCGAGGTCATCGCACGCCTCTTTGAGAATCCAGAAGCACACGGCAAGACGTTCCATCTCGCACCTGAGAAGCCGATGACATCCGGCCAGGTAGTGAAGTGGTCTTCGGAATACTACAAGTCTGAGGGTGTAGAATTCTGTGGCGATGATCCTGACTTCGTTGTTGACGAACAGGAAGAAGAGTTCGCCAACATGCTGATCCCGCAACTTGTCACGTACAAAGCGTACGAAAAGACAGACAACACCTACGACCTCACAAACCTGAAGCAGTTCCTCCCGAATCTTCCGGCACCAGTCATCGACCAGACAATCGTTAATCGGTACCTGGACTTTGGCGAGAACGACAAGTGGGGCAAAGCTCGACAGCCCAAGACGGAAGTTGCTTTTCACGTCGATGAGTACGTGACGAAAGCTGCGACCGGAACAGGCGGTTCTGGCATCGTCGGATTGGACATCTCAGGACCTGGCGGTGGTCAGTTCACACTGACTCTCGACGGCAGCAAGATTGCTTCGATTGGCGAAGGGCTGCCAGCGGAAGAAGCACCAATCCTGCGAATGCATGTGTCAGAGTTCTCATCGCTCTCCAGCGAATCCTCTGCAGATGCTTCGATCCTCTCGGATCGGTGGCACGGTGAAATTGATAGCACTGTTGCAGACCAAACGGCTCAGGCGTTGTTCCCAAACGCTCTAGCGGCTGCTGACAAGAAGTAGCAAACTCATACAACGAAGCCGACCCATGCGGCCCGTCGATGATGCGAATCATCGGCGGGCCGTTTTTTGTTGAACCTCACACCATATCCACCATCCCCTGCTCTGTGGCTGATCCGGATTCAAGCTGATACCTTGGGCCGAAACTCAATCACCGCCGTACGGAGCAAACCATGCCACGCCTTACTGTTGTTGAACCAGACCAGGCCGCCGATGACGTCAAGCAGATCTACAATGGTCTCGAAGCCAAGATGGGCAAGGTCATTAATATCTTCAAAGGCATGGGCAACAGCTCAGCTGCATTAAACGCCTATCTCTCCATGTCCGGCGCGCTGAAGCAGGGAGAGCTTTTGCCTGACGACCGCGAGATCATCTATCTCGCTGTCAGCGAAATGAACGGCTGCGAATACTGCGTTGCCGCACACACGATGATTTCGCAGAAGTCTGGAATGACAGACAACCAGATTCTCGCAGCAAGACGTTGGGAAGCCGAAGAGCCGAAGCATCAGGCGTTGCTGAACTTCGTACGTCAGGTGATCGATAAGAAGGGCTTCGTGTCCGACGAAGAACTGACCGCAGTTCGTGACGCTGGTTATTCAGACGGACAGATCGCCGAAACCATCGCCTTCATCGGACTCGCGACGTACTCAAACCTGTTCAACCACGTCTTCGACACACCTCTCGATTTCCCCGAAGTCCCAAAACTGTCCTAAGGCAACTTCCAGTTGCATCGGGGTGCGGCAGCGATGTTGGATTCATTCTTGCCGACCGCATCATCGCCACCTGGTCAACTTGAGAGAAGGTTCTCTACATGCAAGAGAATCAATGACGACTGAGAGTTGAGCATTTGAGCGAATGACAATTCTCACAAGCATTCCGCGTACGATCGTCGGGAGAGCCATGAGACCGTTTCAAATCATAGCCGTCGCATGGCTGCTTTCAGCGAGTGTTACCTGGGCACAAGACAAGATCGACGCCGACGTGTTATTCACGTCGGCTCGAATCTTTGACGGTGTGAATCCGCAACCAACGCTTGGCGATGTCGCGATCAAAGACGATCGAATTGTCGCGGTCGGCAAGTTTGAAACAGGAAGCGTTGGTTGGCGAATCGATTGCACCGGGCTCACTCTCACACCGGGCTTCATCGACCTGCACAACCACAGCGACGGCTATATCACCAAACGCGCGACTCGATCTGCGACGAACTTCCTGACGCAGGGCTGTACGACTCTGGTCACTGGCAACTGCGGTTCCGGTCCCATCGATATGTTGGGATTCGAGAAGCGAATCAAGGGAGCCGGAGTTGGCCCAAACATCGCTCATCTCATTCCACAAGGAACGCTAAGACGCGAAGTCGTTGGTGAAGACAATCGTAAAGCAACGACCGATGAGATCCGACGTATGCGGGCTCTCGCGGCACTCGCCATGAACAACGGCGCTTGGGGTATGTCGACCGGGTTGATTTATGTCCCCGGTTCGTTCACTCCAACAGACGAGCTGATTGCTATTGCGGAGATCGTGGGCGAACACAACGGCATCTATGCCAGCCACATGCGAAGTGAGGGCAAGAACGTTCTGGTTGCCGTGGATGAGGCCATGCGAATCGGTCGCGACGCGGATGTCCCGGTTCACATTTCTCACTTCAAGTCAGTCGGCCGAGACAGTTGGGGCCTGGTTCGAGAAGCCATCCGCGTGATCGAAAAGAACCGCGCCGCCGGCATGAGAATCACAGCAGATCAGTATCCATACATCGCCTCCAGCACATCGCTCCGCGCAACCCTCGTCCCCGGCTGGGCCCGCGCGGGTGGGAAGAGTGAGATGGTCAGGCGATTGAATGACCCTGACAAGTCACAGCGCGTACGTGATGCGATTCAGAAGTCGCTCGAACGCAAAGACAACGGTTCCAGAGTTCAGATCGCTCGGCATCGCAACCAGCCGGACTGGGCCGGCAAACGTATTAGCCAGATCGCAAAGCTTGAAGACACCACGCCGCTCGAAGTCGTCGTTCAAATCCTGAAGAACGGCGGCGCGTCTGTGGTGAACTTCAGCATGCAGGAAGAAGACGTTCGTCATGTCATGCAGGTTCCGTGGGTCGCAACCGCGTCTGACGGCCGAGCCTACTTGCCTGGTGGCGACCGACCACACCCGCGCAACTACGGCACATTTCCTCGCAAACTTGGCTTCTACGCACTCAGAGAGAAAACGATCACCGAAGCCCAGGCGATCCGAAGCTGCACGACCCTGCCTGCTGAGATTCTTGGCATGAGCGACCGAGGCCGCATTCAGACTGGCTTCGCCGCTGACATCACGATCTATGACCCGAAAACGATCATTGACAACTCAACGTTCGAACAACCTCATCAACATTCGACGGGCATTCGACACGTGTTCGTAAACGGCAGCGCAGTAGTCTTCGACGGCACTCCAACCGGTAACCGTCCCGGCAAGCTGTTGAAACGCCCAACACCGTCAAACCGCGAACGAGCTGGCCGACGGTAACGCCAGCCTGAGCCCGAACGGCTTGCGACGAACGGTCGGTCAGGATCGGCAGTTCTTGCTGCCGACTGCGAAGCTAGGAAAGCTCGCACAAGTTTTTTGATCGCGCAAGGCTTTCTGGTCATAACGATTGTAATGATCGCGCGGGCCTCTGGCCGATGACAAAGACGTACGGACCGCCCGTTGCGGTGCGCCGGCGTTGCGCCAGAGGACGACGATGACATCATCACGAATCATGCAGACATTCGCATTCATGCTCGCTCTTGCAGCTATGGGTGTTCCTGCGATCGCACAATATCGACCGGTTCCTTCACAGCATCAGGAATATCACAAGCCGCATAAGTATCTGCCCGGCTATTCTGTACCCAGCACTGAATTCATTCACACGCCAAACTTCAGCAACGATCCAATGTGCTGTGAGTGTGAAGACTGCCGCGGCGTGCATCATCGCCCGCTGGTAACCCTTGGCGAGATCTACCATACGAGGCTCTCGCCAGCTGTTTGGGGCCCCTCGCTCCTGGGCACAGCGCGACACTATTCCGGGGTCGATCGATACAAGTTCCGCTTCTACGGCGGCGTCGAATACATGCGATGGACTACGAACTCACCGTCCATCCAACCGCTGATAACAACCAGCCCTGTCGGCACAGACGCTGAAGACGCCGGTGTACTTGGACTCGGAACAACTTCAACACTGTTCGGTGGAGAACTGTTTGAAGACCAACGCAACGGTGGACGCTACACCGGTGCGATTGTTTTGGACGGACAACAACGCTTCATTCTTGAAGCGATCTACACCACCATCGGTGAAGACGAACTGTTCTACAGAGGTGATTCGTCCGTCCGTGATGTGATCGCTCGACCATTCTACAACTCGACAATCAGCGAAGACGATTCGCGACTGGTTGTCTTCCCGGATCTCGCAGATGGACGAGTCGACATCACTGGTTCAACGACATTCGAGACGTTTCAAATCTCAATGCGAAGAGCCCTCGGCGAGGTAATGGGAGCCTACACGGACTACACGATTGGATATCGCCGAGCTGACCTTGGCGATTCACTGGAAATCTTCGACGTGACAAACTCACTTGCGGGTGCGACTGCAGGAAGTCGTTTCGAAGTCCGAGATCAATTCCGCACACGAAATCACTTCGACGGGATCGACTTTGGATTGGTGAGCCGTTGGCAAGCAAACGATCGGTTGTCGCTGGACGTCCTCGGCAAGGTTGCACTCGGACGTTCGCAATCAACGGTAAAAATCAATGGTCGCACAATCACGCGACCACCCGGTGGCGATCGAACAGGTTCTCCCGGCGGCCTGCTGGCTCAGCCAACAAACATCGGAACGTCTCGCAATTCCGGGTTCGCCACAATGTTCGAAGTTGGTGCCACAATGCGGTACAAGTTCACAAAACACATGCAGGGAACTCTTGGCTACACATTCCTGTCATGGAGCGATGTCGCACGTGTCGCAGATCAACTGGACGACGCTGTGAATACGTCGCAGTTTGGTGGCGGTGCACTCGTTGGCGACCCTCGACCAAGCTTCCGCCACCGCGAAGGCAACTTCACCGCCAACGGCCTCCGCCTCGGCGTCCAAATTACCTTCTAGCACCGTTCCGTTGCATCGGGTTGCGGCAGCCATGTTGGGAGGGTGTTCTCAGTTGGCTCTTCGCCGCTTGGACGGTTTGGCTGGGTAGGCTTCGCATGCTCTTAGCGTGACTGACGAGCTTCACGTGCCAAAGACTGCGCGATCTTACGAAAAGGACAGGCAGCTCGAAGTGCATAGAATCGCCTGCACGCGAGGGCCTTGGTCGTTTTACGAACCGGTCGAAAGCCGGTATCTTAGGTTTCAAACGGTTGATTTGCCTGAACTAACGACACCTACTTGGCAACTTCCAGAGCCTCAGCTTTACATAAACGCTTTGATTTCGACTCAATTGGCCCGGCAACGGCGCCAGACAAGGACCAGTAATGGGCACGGCTAAGCTTACCATTGGCGATCAGACTCATGAGTTCCCGATTGTCGAGGGCTCGTCTGGCGATCGCGGGATCGACATCAAGAAGCTGCGTTCTGAAACCGGATTTGTCACTCTGGACCCGGGATTCACCAGCACAGGTTCCTGCAAGAGCGATATTTGCTTCATCGATGGAGCAAAAGGAATTCTGACTTATCGTGGCTACCCAATTGAGCAACTTGCTGCGAAGTCCGACTTCGTTGAAGTCGCTTGGTTGCTGCTCTACGGCGATCTACCGAACGCAACAGAGCTTCAAGGTTTTCGCGACCAGTTGACCTACCACAGCATGGTTCACGAAGACATGAAGAAGTTCTTCGAAGGTGTACCAGCGACGGGTCACCCCATGGCGATCCTCGCCAGCATGGTTGGTTCGCTCTCCACCTACTACCCGGAGATCGAAGACAAAGACGTTGACCTCAACATCGTCCGACTGCTGGCGAAGGTGAAGACACTCGCGGCTCACGCTTACAAGAATTCCATGGGCCAACCGCCCATGTATCCACGAAACAACCTCTCGTACTGCGGCAACTTCCTGCACATGATGTTCGCAGTGCCGACTGAAGAATACGAAGTAAACCCAGTGCTTGAACGAGCACTCCAGATGCTGCTGATTCTCCACGCAGATCACGAGCAAAACTGCAGCACATCAACGGTCCGACTTGTTGGTTCCAGCCACGCAAACATCTTCGCCAGTATTGCCGCTGGGATATACGCGTTGTGGGGACCACTTCACGGTGGTGCGAACCAAAAGGTCATCGAGATGCTAACGATGATCGCCGAAGACGGCGCGGACTATAAGAAGTACGTGAAGATGGCGAAGGACAAAGACGATGGCTTCCGCCTGATGGGCTTTGGCCACCGCGTCTACAAGAACTTCGACCCGCGTGCTCGCATCCTTAAAGGCATGTGCGACGAGGTGCTCGAAGACCTTGGCATCAATGACCCGCTGCTCGACATCGCCAAAAAACTGGAAGAAGTTGCTCTCGAAGATTCGTACTTCGTGGAACGCAAACTGTACCCGAACGTCGACTTCTACAGCGGTATTCTCTACCGAGCGATGGGAATCCCAACGAACATGTTCACGGTCATGTTTGCACTCGGACGACTTCCCGGCTGGATCGCCCACTGGAAAGAACTTCGCGACGATCCCTCCGCACGTATCGGCCGACCGCGTCAGATTTACACTGGCTCTGAAGTCCGCGACTACGTTGGCTTGAGTGATCGATAGACCATGAGTGACATTTACAAACTCGCCGTGAATGGTGCCGGCGGCCGTATGGGGCGACGCGTTGTCGCACTTGGCCACGCCGACGAGGGTTTTCGCCTGGTCGCCGCTGTAGACTGGGCGGGATCTCCTCTGCTCGGACAGGACGCTGGCGAACTTGCCGGAATCGGAGCGATTGATATTCCAGTCGAAGGTCAGCTTGATCACGCCGTCGATGTCGTGATTGACTTTTCGACACCGGACGGTTTGGTCGCCATCGCAACGGTGTGTGCCGAACGCAAAATCCCGCTGGTCGCTGCAACAACGGGGCTGTCGGATTCTCAGTTATCTGAAATCAAAGGGTTGGCTCAGGAAACAGCCGTCGTGCTCGCTCCAAGCATGAGTCTTGCAGTGAACCTGACCATGAAGCTGGTTCGAGAAGCCGCGAAGGCTTTGAAAGACAACCCCGCTGGCGTCGATGTCGAAGTTGTCGAACGGCATCATCGGTTCAAAGAAGACGCCCCCAGCGGCACAGCGTTACGCTTCGGAGAAATCGTTGCTGAAGAAATGGGCCAGACGAACCATGTGCACGGTCGCGAAGGCCGACCTGGCGAACGACCTCACAACGAGATTGGCTACCACGCTTTACGAACCGGCGACAACGTCGGCGAACACACAATCGTGTTTGGTCTGATGGGCGAAACCATAGACCTAACCGTCAAGGGACATACGCGCGACAGCTATGCCTATGGCGCGTTGACGGCAGCAAAATTTGTCGTTGGACAAGGTCCCGGGCTGTATGGAATGGCCGACGTTCTTGGCTTTTGATTCTCCCCTGCCCCGCTAACGATTGTCGCTCTACCACGCTACAATCAGTCGGTTGCGCGAATTTGCCGGACCTTCTAAGTCCGGCTTTCTGTTTGTTAGGAAGTTGACGTGTCTGGGACATCGGTAATTGGTCTGCAGTGGGGTGACGAAGCGAAGGGCAAGATCGTCGATCTGCTGACTGAGGAGCACGATTTTGTCGTGCGATATCAGGGCGGCAACAACGCTGGCCACACGGTCAAATTCGACGGCGAGACTTACAAGCTGTCACTGCTGCCTGCCGGCATTCTCAACAATCGCGTTGTCTCAGTGATCGGCCCTGGAGTTGTCATTAACCCCAGCGCGATTCTGCAGGAACTGGAAGGCATCATTAGCCGACGTGGCGATGTTGGCGATCGTCTCCGCATCAGCGAACGCGCGCACGTGATCATGCCGTGGCACATGCTTGAAGAAGCCGCCATGGAAAAAGCCCGAGGCGACCGAGCGATCGGAACCACCATGCGTGGTATCGGCACATGCTATCGCGACAAAGTTGGCCGCTCGTACGCAATTCGAATTGGCGATCTGATTCGCGGATCGTTCGCCGGTCGAGTCGCCCGCGCAGTCGAGCACAAGAATACAATTCTGAAAGCGATGGATCCGGATGTTGAACCTCTTCAAGCCGACGCCATCGTCGCAGAGTACACGGCATACGGCGAACAGCTGAAACCATACATCTGCAACACATCGTCGCTTCTGCACAAAGCGGTCGCCGAAGAGAAGAAGCTACTGTTCGAAGGTGCCCAAGGGAGCCTGCTGGACGTTGACCACGGCACCTATCCGTTCGTCACATCATCCAACAGTTCCGGTGCTGGAATCCACGCTGGCAGTGGAGTACCCGAACGCTACATCACACGCATGATTGGTGTTGTTAAGGCATACACAACGCGCGTCGGCGGCGGACCATTCCCGTCGGAACTGGACAACGAAATCGGCCAGAGAATTCGCGATGCGGGCAACGAATACGGAACCGTCACCGGTCGCCCGCGCCGCTGTGGTTGGTTCGACGCTGTCGCCGCCGGCTACAGCGCTCGACTGTGTGGAATCGACTGCCTAACCGTCGCTCTGCTGGACGTCCTTAGCGGTTTCGACGAACTCCAAATCTGCGAAGCCTACGACATTAATGGCGAACGCACGACAGACTTCCCCGGCCACATCGACGACCTCGAAATGGCCAAGCCAATCCTGACCACCGTCCCCGGCTGGCAGGAAGACATCACCGGGATTACGGCATACAGCGATCTTCCAAAGAACGCCCAAAACTACGTCGAAACTATTGGCCGGCTCATGGGCTACCCCGTCGACATTGTCTCAGTCGGCCCGGACCGTGCTCAGACAATCATGCGGGGATGATCCATTTGGACCCGCGCTGCGTTACGGATTTCGCACTTGAATAGTGAGACTTCCAAATGAACTTTGGCGAACTGCTCAACAAAGCAAAAGACAAGAGCCTGTCCGCGTTCTCTCATGCGGCCAAAGTCACTCAGGTTGCAACCGACGCTGTAAGTTCTGGATTCGGGTACGCCAAAGAGAAGATTGGTGGAACCTGGCTGTTTGGTTCGACGGAAGAATCAAACAGCTTCGTTGAGCAGTTTGATGAGAAGCACTACTTCCTCGTGCCTTATCATCTGTCCGAGTGCCAGTACACGTTGTACAGCCTGCGGTGTCTTCCTAAACGCGTCCCGCCGATCAACGATTTGCCAAAACGCCGGCTCTTCCACCTGCCGAACGAGAATGCGAAAGCCACTGTCGAGCATCTGCTCGCGATGCAGGCGAGGCAACAAGTCGAGACGACACAAATCAAGGCCGACGCTTTCGGGACGAAACTTGTCGATCTGGCCAACGAGATCGACCGAATCGACAGCAAGATGTTCAACGGTGTTCTGCTGATTGGCGGCTTGGTCGTATTAGCAAACCCGGTAACGGCCGCGGTTCTCACTGCACAAGCCATGATCCCATCTGTCGGTTTGCTTCTGTCTCGATATGGCCTGAAGTATGTCGGTGAATCCTCCAACAACCGAGCAGTTCAGAAAGAGATTGCCAAAGCCGAATCAAATGTGCTCAAGGAATTCAGAGCTGCCAGCACCAAGTCGTTACAGAACCCAATGCTGGCTCAACTCGATCGCGCCTTAAGCACTGACGTGTTCGAATACGACCCAATGCTTGATACAAAGTTCGATGAACTCACAGAAACCGAAGCGAATCGCTATCGCG
Source organism: Planctomycetaceae bacterium (assembly GCA_045105495.1). Taxonomy (GTDB): domain Bacteria; phylum Planctomycetota; class Planctomycetia; order Planctomycetales; family Planctomycetaceae; genus CAYNWT01. The sequence continues at coordinate 6,863 of JBGCDN010000603.1, read as the reverse complement.
ACCTGACACGAAAAGTCATCGTCAACACATACGGCGACCTGATTGACGACAAACGGTCATGGGCCAAGGCAGACCTTGGCCCGGAAGACATTCGTTGGCTTAAAATGCTGGTGGAACAGACTTCTGCAAACGAATAATCCATACCGCCCGCCCAGTGATGAACTGGTCGTGCGTTCTGACACCGACCAACGCCCGAATGTCTTCGCGCTCTTAGTCCTCTCCGCGCTAGCCTGCATTGCAGGCTGGGTCACACTCGGGTCACCGGACGCGACACTCTGCATCGTTGTAAGTCTCGGTGCTATCGCGTGTTTCTTTGTGCCGCGACGACAGTTGAAGCGATTCATTTTCTGCAGCATCCTTGGTTTGGGAATTTCCGTGTGCGGCACACAAATCGCAGTCGCTGTTCGTCACGGCGCGGTCACCAACTACTCGGAATCAGCTCGAAGCATCGCGGCCGTTAGCAACCTACTAGCTGCAACCATTCCTTGCGGCGCGATACTTGGCGGTGCGATCGGAGTCTTATATCCAGCCAAGTTTGATCAATCGGACTAAGCCAGCCGCCTCAGCCTGAACACTCGACCGGTACTTTTGCCGCCGCGCCTGTAGATCGCCGAGTTAGTTCCACTTGCTGTTGGCATCAACTCTGCTTCACCGCGATAATTCTTCGATCAGCCTCGGGGACGAAACTGTGAAGAAGTCTGCGTCTATCATTTTGCTCTATCTGTGTTGTTCGACACAGATTCTGATTGCTCAAAGCGGTTCCGTCCGCAGCTTCCTGAACAACCATTGCGCCGGTTGTCATTCGGGTGACGAGGCTGAATCCGGTCTCGACATCAGCACGTTGAAGTTGGATGGAAACAGTCCGGCAAGCCTCGAACATTGGACCAGAATTCTGGACCGGGTTCAGGACGAAGAGATGCCGCCGCCGGAAGAAGAACAGCCGAACGCAGTCACACGCGTACGGTTCGTCAACGCGTTGCGGAAGACACTCGTGACCGCCAATCATCGTCGCTACAAGGCGATGGGACGAACAACAGTTCGTCGATTGAACCGACACGAATACGAACGCACGGTTCAAGACCTGCTGGACATCACAATCCCGCTGGCTCACATGCTTCCTGAAGACAACGCGTTGCACGGGTTCGATACCGTGTCTGATGGCTTGCGGTTCTCGTCGTTGCATATCGACAAATACCTAGACGCTGCCGACGCCGCAGTTCATGCAGCGCTTCGGTTCACAAAGGAACCAGAACGAATCGACAAGCGATTCCTGTTCGCCGAACAAGAAGGCATCCGACAAAACGTCAACGAGGGCAACTCGGTTGTTCGCAATGTCGGCTACGGAGCTGTCCTGTTTACCGATGCCTCCTACATCACGAAGGTGCACGGACTAAGCATCAAGACTGGCGGGATGTACCGCATTCGAGCCAAAGGCCAGGCATTTCAAAGCGCCAAACCTGTCGTAATGCGACTCCATGCTGGCGACTACAAATCTGGCACAGTTCGCATGCTGGGCTTCTTCGACATGCCGCCCAACGAATCGCGTGAGGTAGAACTGACGACGCGGCTGGAATGGAATAACTACCTGTATCCATCACCGGACGATCTTGAAGCTGACCCCAGTAATAAAGGCGTCTGGAACGTCGGCGCGGAGACCTTTGGGGGATCTGGCCTACTTGTCGAATGGGTTGAGATTGAAGGCCCTCTGAATGAGAAGTGGCCACCATCCAGTGTCGGCAAGCTGCTGGGTGACACTCCCATCGAGAAACTGAAACAAAAGCGATGGACCAACGACGAAACCATCTGGTTCGAACCACGTCCGACCGACGCAAAAGCATCCATCCGCGTCCTACTAACAAACTTCGCCGAACGCGCGTTTCGGCGACCGCTGGAACCGGGCGAAGCTGACCTCAGCATCAAGCTTGCTCTCGACTCGCTGGAATCCGGACGGTCGTTCGAAGACGCGATGCGGATTGGGGCCAAAGCGATTCTCACATCGCCACGATTCCTCATTCTCGACGAATCGCCCGGAGTCTTAAGCGGCTACCAACTTGCGTCACGCTTGTCGTATTTCCTCTGGGGAACCATGCCGGACGAAGAACTCATGTCGCTGGCCAAGACAGGCGAGCTGACCAAGTCAGAAGTCTTACGCGAACAGACGGAACGACTTCTGCAAGACGACCGATCAAAAGCGTTCGTCCAGAGCTTCGCCGGCCAATGGCTGGACCTACGAAGCATCGACAACACCAGCCCTGACAAACGGCTGTATCCGGAATTCGACGAGATTCTCAAACTCTCGATGGTGTCAGAAACTGAGCAGTTCTTCGCAGAACTCATGCGAGAGGACTTACCGGTTCACAACTTCATCGATTCTGACTTCGCCATGCTGAACCGAAGGCTGAGCCGCCACTACGAAATTGACGACGTTGACGGGCAACAGATCCAGCGAGTCGCACTGCCGGAAGACTCACCACGAGGCGGCGTGATGACTCAAGCCGCCGTTCTGAAAGTGACTGCGAACGGAACCGTAACCTCACCAGTCACGCGTGGCTCGTGGGTTATCTCGCGGCTGCTTAACGAACCACCGTCACCTCCTCCTCCAAGCGTTGGCGCGATTGAGCCAGATACGCGCGGAGCCACCACGGTTCGCGAACAACTGGCGAAACATCGTAGCGACGCCAGCTGCAATTCATGCCACGCCACCATCGACCCACCAGGCTTCGCCTTAGAGAGCTTCGATGTCATTGGTGGATGGCGTGAGCGATATCGGTCCAAAGAAAAAGGCGATCGCCCGGAGTACAAACTGAATGGGCGACAGATCTGGGAGTACAAGCTCGGCCCGCAAGTTGATAGCAGCGGCGAACTCAAATCTGGTGACAAGTTCGCCGACATTCGCGAATTCAAAGCCCTGCTCATGAACCGTAAAGATCAGGTTGCCCGCAGCCTCGCTGAGAAGCTACTGGTTTACGCCACCGGCCACCAAATTGAGATCGCTGACCGACCGACAGTCGAAAAGGTTTTGGCAGAGACTCAAGAAACCGAACATGGTTTGCGAAGTATGATTCACGAAGTCGTACAGAGCGCACTCTTCAGGAACAAATAATGAACGGCAAACCCTCTGAACAACGGCGTCGGTTCCTGCAAGCCACAGGCGTCGGACTCGCCCTGCCACTACTCGATCGGTTCGTGCCGAAAGCGGTCGCAGATGGAAAAGAAGAACCGCCACAACGTTCGGTCTTCATTTGTTCCAGCCTTGGATTCCATGGCCCAAATGTCTTCCCGGAACAGGATGGAACTGACTACGAAGCCCCGAAGTACCTGAAGCTGCTGGAAGAACACCGCAACGAATTCACCGTATTCTCGGGTCTGTCTCATCCGGACCAGGGCGGTGCTGATGGTCATTCATCTCAGAAAACATGGCTCACCTCCGCACGACATCCGGGACTGGGCGGGTTTCGAAATTCAGTTTCTGTTGATCAACTCGCCGCCGAAAAACTGGGCTATGTCACTCGGTTCCCATCACTCATTCTGGGCACCCACGCCGGCAGTCAGTCCTACACACGCAGCGGAGTCATGATCCCAGCGAACCCGTCGCCTTCGAAGGTCTTCGCCCAGCTTTTCCTGAAGGGAACCGACAAGCAAATTAAGACGCAAGTTCAAAAACTACAGGACGGCCAAAGCATTCTGGACGCTGTGGCAAACGAAGCGAAGCAACTTCAAAAGCGTAGCAGTGCTGCTGACCGTGACCGTTTGAATGAATACTTCACGTCAGTTCGAGAAATGGAGAACCGGTTGTCGGAAGCCGAGTCGTGGGTTCAAAAACCAAAGCCGACTGTCGAAGCCAAGCCGCCAAAAGACATTTCCGACGCGACAGACCTGATTGGCCGCATGCGACTCTTGTTCGATCTCATTCCACTAGCGCTCCAGACAGATTCCACACGCGTGATCTCTCTGTTGGTTCATGGTCGAAACGATGTGCCGAAGGTGCCCGGTGTCTCAATCGATCACCACAACTTGTCTCACCACGGTCAGGACGAAGAAAAAATCCGCCAGCTGGAACTCATTGAGAGTGCTGAATTCAAAGCGTTCGGCGAACTCATCGGCATGCTGAAAGACAAAGAGGAAGCAGGCAAACGTCTTATCGACAGCACTTCAGTGCTCTTCGGGAGTAACCTTGGAAACGCCAACTCACACGACTGGCATAACCTTCCGGTTCTGCTTGCAGGCGGCGGCTTCAAACACGGCAGACACATCGCCCATGACAAAGACAACAACACGCCATTCGCAAACCTGTTCCTGACCATGCTGCAAAAGCAGGGGATTGAAGTGGATCAATTTGGCTCCAGTACGAGCACGCTGACGCTTTAGAGGCGATTCACCGGAGAACTCCACCACTCATCGAACGCGTTCTAAGTCACCCTCCTTTGGGAGGGTCGGAGCTTGCTCCGGGGAGGGAAAGTGCAGCACAAACGTTCGGTCGACGACCAAACGACGCCACCACCGAAGGACATGTTCCGCGACAGGGTGTCCGTAGCTGGCGAGCCCCTCTTGCCCAGCGAGCTCTTTTACCTCGGAAACCAGATTCGTTGCCGTGCGAGCATTTTTCTTGCAATGTAGAAGCGGTGTAGGTCGCGACCGACGGTCGCTGAAACCTTGAGTCGCTTCGAATTCACATCGACGCGACCGGTTGCTGTCCAGCTTCCATCGTGTTTCAGCTGATTTGCCAAAGACTGAAAGTTATCGCCGATCGTGCTCCGGAGTCTCTGCCCCTCCCTGAATTTCGCCAGCATTTCCCTCTGGATTTTCTTAGCAATGTCTTTGGGGATACCTTCTTGAAGTGGAACGCCAGCCACAAGCCTGTCATTGACTTGGTTCCATTGGTACTCATCAAATAACTGTTCGGCTCGAATGAGCCACTCACTCGGTGGAACATCATCTTTTGTTTGAATGAACGGTTGGAGATTCGCGGACATTCGCAGGATCGGGCCGCTTTCGTTTGACCTTGGAAACGCGAAATAGTCGTCTGCGTTCAAGCTGTCTGGCTGTGTATCTTTCGCGACGAAGCCGAGCAAATTGTTCTGCTTCGTACTGAGTGTAAGCCGCAACTTTGTATCCGTAGGCAACCAACTGCTCTGTGGTAGTGCCGCGTTCACGGTAGCTTCATCGGTGGATCCGATGGCGACCATGTCGGAACCGATGAGCCCAAGTACCTCCTGCAAGGTGGCGGCATTTGGGCCATCGAGATGAATACCACCGGCGATGACTGGTTCTCCATTGACCACGCGGCCGCTGGCGGCAACTTCTAATCGCCCTTGTTTCAGCGACTGAGTCAGTTGTTGCCCCAGGTCCGATTCACGAAGCCGAGGCACAGCAGCAGTTAGAACTCCGAGAGCATCGCGACTTGCACGCGGCAACAGAGCGGCGATTTGGAGCGAGAGGAATTCGGATTCACTTTCTTCGCTCACTGCAATCTGCGGGGCGATACGTAGTTGACCAGCGTATCGGGAAAGAAGGGAATCTTCTTTGAGTTGAACACGCAACTCACATCGCCAGGGTTCGGACGGCTTTTTCCCAGGCCACTGAGTCCAAAACACAATCTCATCGACACTGTCGGCGGCAGTGTCAATCGCACCGAGGTACATCTCGCCGACTGCTCGCCGGACCGCATATCTCTCCTGTGGCTCATCATCGCGCTGCTGCAGTGCACTGAACGCGGTCTTCCTCAGTGCCGCCATCATCTCAACACGTTTCCGCTGAGAGACTCGTTTCAGATCGAGGGCAAACATCGTGTGCTTGCCGCGGCCCAATTCGGCCCACTCAGCAACCTTCGCCATTGACACGCTATGCAAGGTCGCGGACGCCGTCCCGCTCACCGCGATAATTCCGTTCTCGTACCGAAGATAGGCGTCAAGCTTCCTTCTGGTTCCAGCCTGGTTCGGCAAGGTTACTTTGATGTTCCCGCCATCGCGATTCACAACACGTCCCGAACCAAACCGCCCTATCACCTTGTCAATAATTGGCTGCGCAGCACGTTGATCTGGAACTCGCCAATAACGAAACCGATGTTCTTCACCTGTTTTGGGATCAATGTAGAACGCATACCCCGTTACGGCCTGATAGCCCTTCGGTACGTCGACGACGTATGCCTGATGCCGCATCGGCCCTAAGTCACCCTGAATCCGGTATTCATCAGCGACCGAGTACAAGTATTCTCGCTCAGCCTCTGAGTTCACACCGGTGTCAACAGTGAGCCGATAGATAGAAATCGGCTGATCCGGCAACGCAAGGATGATTGCGGCAAGGGCGAAAACCATCATATGGCACGCTCACAAAATGGGGCGGTACTTGACGGCGTCCAAGTATACCAGATCAAGTTTCCATCAACTTGATGATTACGCCACGCACTCGATGTCAAGAGGTCAAATTCTTGCACGGGCACGTCGGGTGTGGATACAGTAAACCCATCTGTTTCCCCGGAGTTCAAGATTATTGAGTCGTCCTCTCCGTTGCCACCACCCCGTTGACTCGCAGATTTACTGAACCAAGGAACTGGACCGAACTAAACGATTACTATCCCTCACAACAGAGCGAGACAACGATTGGATGAGAAGGAACAGGACTATCGCTCTATATCTACGTCTGTGTGAAAACCTGGGCATTGACCAGCCGAGGAATTGGCAATGCTGGGAGCGTGACGTTCCCGCCCCCGAGCTGCTGCCCGCTCTGGTGAAGATCTTGCCTACACCCGCAAGCAGTAAATTCGAAAAATCAATTGTCGCCGAACTACTGCTTGGTTCTCTCGATGTTGCACTAATGACTGGAGAGCCTATCGACGAATTTTGGCCGAGGGCGAGTGCCTATTT
>JBGCDN010000602.1:0-8600 GCA_045105495.1 Planctomycetaceae bacterium | reverse complement strand
AGGGAAACAGACGGAAGTATCGACCACCGCCAAGCGGAACATTCATTCCACCAAGACGCCGACCAGGGCCAGAAAATTCAAGGAAGCTGCCACCCTGGGTCTCGAGGGTATGAGGAACCACGCTGGCGTCTCGAATACCGTAGCGGTCATGCCGAACCGGGTAGATACTGGAATCAACGGTGAAGCCTTCCTCCACCATGATCTCAAGAGCCCAAATAGATTCCTTCGTCACCGAGAAACTCGGCGCGCGGTAGAGGGTAATGGGTTCGCCTGTGATTTCTTGTAGTAGGTCGCGGGCCCTTACTAGATCGTCGCGAAATCGATCCGGGCCGAGTTCGTAAATCAGTTGATGCCAATAGCTGTGACAGCCAATTTCATGACCGGCGTCGCGAATGTCGATGACCAGTTCCGGATAACGGTCGGCGACCCATCCCAGAACGAAGAAGGTTCCACGAACACCATGTTTCGCGGCGAGGTCAAGAATGCGATGTGTGTTTGCCTCGACACGGCATTCGTACTGGTCCCAATCGTCTGGCGAAATGCGATCAGCGAAAGCTGAGACGTGGAAGTAGTCTTCCACGTCTACGCTAAAGACGTTCGGTGTGGACCGGACTTGTTGAATCATGAACCATTCGCACCCTCAAACTTCCGTGTTCGATTCAGCACCTCCTTGCTGAAGTCGCACCGAGCCCAAACTGGCGTCGATGCGTTTTCTGTTGAAGCCCGCTACTGGCAACTCACTAAACGCCAGCGGCAATCTGCTTGACCTTCTTGGTTTGTGGATCAGCAAAACGAATGTCCTGCTGATAGCCGTATGTCTGGCGGTGGATGCTTGATTCCGCTCCTACCATGACAGCTCCGACAAGTGGTGCGTCCAGGTTGCGGAGGGTGTCGCACGCCTGATTCACAAATCCCATGCGGCTATAGTCGCGACGGACAGCCAGCACGACAGCATCGCTGTGCTGAGCAATCATGCTCGGTTCAGCGACAAACAGAATCGGAGATGTATCGAGAATGACGTAGTCGAAGTGCTGCTTCAGTTTCGCAAGCAATGTTTCGCCACCGTCCATCGACAGCACCCGAAGGCTCTCATCATCGACGGTTCCGGCAGAGATAAAGCAAAGCCCTGGGATGGAAGTTTCTCGCGTGATCGTATCGATATCCGCTTCACCTCGAAGCAATTCGCTAATGCCCATTCCCGGTTCGGTTTGGAACACAAGGTGAGCCGAAGGACGACGGAAGTCACAGTCGACAACGCACACGCGGCGACCTGACCGAGCGATACTGCTACCAAGCTGTGTTGAGAGTGTTGTCTTACCTTCGTTGGCCGAAGGACTGGCAATCACAATCGCTTTCGATCCATCCGTTCCCAGATGCCGTAGCAAGTAGGTTCGAACAACGTCTACCGATTCAACCAGAACACGGTTCCATTCGCTGAGGTTTGGTTCTCCGAATCCAATTTTGCCAAGCATTCCCGGTCGTTCCGGAGCCGGCAGGCTTCCCAGCAATCGAAGGTTGGCCTCGGCTGAGAGTTCGTTTGGACTCGCGATTCGCTGAGCCATCCATTCCCAGAGTGTGAAGGCCGCGATCACCATGGCAAACATGCCGACAGCACCAATAACGGCCAGTCGATTTCGTGTCTTCGTATTTCGCACGGTCGGGGCCGTTGCATCATGAACAACATTCACTCGTGTTGGAGCAAGTATCTCCACACGCAGGGTGTTGACTTCCTTCTGCAAACGTTCCTGTTCGTCATCCAGAGATTTGATCTTCTTTTTCTCGCGACCAAGCTGAACTGCCTTACGACTGTTCTCGGTCAGCAGTTTCTCTGCATCTGCAATGCTGGATTCGAGATACTTTTCCTGATCTTTCAGATACTCGTAGCGTGACATTTGCACGCCAGGGATCTTGCTCCCACTGCCGACCTTAGCTTGCAGACTCTTGATCTTCTGCTTGTACTTTGCAACCCGAGGATCAACCCTGCCCGGTGCCGCCGCGTCCTCATAGCGAGAGATCAGCCCCTCGAGACGACGAATCTCACCCATCGCTGATAGAGCAGACGAATTCTGTCCGGGCTGTCCTGCGCCTAGGCCCAGATCTGTTGGCGCAATAATCGGATCTGGGGGCAGGCCAACCGCCATCCGACTAGCGCGGCGTTTCTCTTCATCAAGGAGGCTCGATTTAACTTTCCGCAGATCTTGTTCAAGTCCGCCTAGATTTCGCTCGGTGCGTTGGATCGACATATTGGCGAGGTTCTCGTCAACGGTTCCAAGCCCACGGGCCAACTCGTCAATCGCCTTCTGACGCTGGCTTAGAAGTTCTTTGCGTTCATCAAGCAAGTCACCAAGTTGCGTCAGGCGTGACGACTTCTCATTGCGTTCCGCGAAGACGACTTCGTTCATGTACGAGTCTTTGATCGCGTTCACGATCGTTGCCAGTTCGCGAGGACGATCACCCGCCAGCGAAATGGTGATCATCTCGTCGCTCTCCGTTGCATCCACCTTGAGCTTCTTCATCAGAAACTCAACCGGGTGTTGAAGAGACTTGATCGTTTCGGTCTGAGCGACTTCGGGCTTGCGTAGTGCTGCTTCAACCACAATCTTGCTGCGGATGTAGGCTATCTGCGAATCGCGATAGTTCAGGAAGTTGCTTCCGCGAACATTCGATGCATTGATGATGACCGGGTCGAATTGATCGACCTTGCAGACCGCGTACGATTCGTACGGGGCACCGATCATCTCAAAGAGAGCGATGCCGGTGAGGATGGCCGCGGGAATTGCGACGGCTAGCGCCGGGATCCAGCGACGACGCAGTGCGTGCACCAAGGACATCGGTGTGATGGGACGAGATTCGTCCGCTTTTGGTTTTGCAGGGCCTCGCGACTTGCCGTTCGTTCCACCTGCGCGAGGGACTCGAGGGCGTTGAACCTGAGGCGTATCGTCTGTGATGCTTGGACGTGTCATTTGTTCGTCGTTCCGACTTTCGTGTGCAGGTAGTCCCTGCCGAAAACATAGAACTCACTAACCAGGCACCTCGCTGCTACTTGCCAAAAGGCAACAGTTTCGGAAGCACCTCGTTCCGAAAGCACCGCATGATGCTTTTTCGAAACGTCAGTGGTTGTAGATTTTTGGGCTATTTCAATGTGGCCTTCAGCCGTTCAAGAATCGTGCGATCCAACGGGTGCAGCCTCGATGCTGACATCCCAGACGCCTGAACTTTGTTCAGCATGAAGCGGGCCTGACCATCCTTGCCCAGAGCCCCTAGTGTATACGATAAATGCACTAAATAGGGAAGATGTGGATTTTGCGAAGATGCTTTGACCAGCGCTTTCTCAGCGTCTTCAAGCCGGCCCAGAGCAATCTCGAGGCAGCCTTTCAGATCCAAATCAGCCGAAGTTGGTACTTTTTGAGCGTCGTCGACGGCGCTCAACAATCGCATTGCTGCGTCACCATCAGATTCCTTAACTGCCAGGAGCCACGCGAGATTTCGAGCCGACACTTCGTCGGTTCCGTCTCGAAGCACGGCTTCCCAAAGGCTCTTTGCCTGCGTGTTGTCCCCGGCCGCTGACTTTACCAACGCCAGAGCATTTCGAAGCTCTGCCGAGTCATCGCCGTTGTTCAAGCGACCTGTCAGGATCGAGTCGAGCTGATCCAGCAGGTCTCGTTTGTCATAGAACCAAGGAATCGCCTGTTGGATGGCCGTGCCGACCACGACCGCATCGGTCTGGCCATTCACTTCACTGAGCACAGTTTCCTCACGCCCATTCATGGCGAGGAACTGCAGCCGTTGTCCGAGGTATGTCGGTTCCAGCTTTGCTAGTCGTTTTGAGAGGTCGTCCGCGTACGTCAGCAACTCGTTCGAGCGTTTGCCTCCGGCAGCTTCCATCCTGTCAGCCAGGTAGCTGATCATGAACACGGACAAAGCCATTCGATCCAGAAGTTCTTGTCGTTCCGGAATGAGTGAAAGCCCCTGAGCGAAGTATTGGGAAAGTCGTCCGTTGTCGGGTCGCTTCGACCAATGCTCAACAATCAACTCAATCGCAACACGCGCGGCGGGGTCGTACTCCTGAGAAAGTCTGTTCTGCATAACATAGTCAAGCAACAAGGAAGTCGCTCGATCTACGGCTAGTTGTAATTCTTCGCTATCTGGATTCGCGCTCAAAGAATCGATCAGAGTCTTCCAACCGTCTTTGGTCTTCCCCATCGTAAAGTAGGCGTCCGCTCTCAGGACGGCTCGCTCGATAGGGTTTGGAATGGAACCCTTTTCAGCATCAACCAGCTCACCTATTTCATCCCACCGCTGTTTCCGAGCAACGTCTGTACTCTGCGCTTCGATCAACAAGTCTGCGAGGAACGCGGCCACGCGTGGTATCGACTTTAATTGTCGATACTCGTTAATCGCTGCAACAATGCGGTTGCTGCGAAGGTGAGTTTCGGCGAGACCCATTCTTGCTTCGGTGGAAGTAGGATCCTGATCGAGCGTCCGCTCGAACAAGCTTGTCGCGGCAGTGTTATTGTTGATCTCTCGCAGGCAATCCGCTTCGTACATGCGAGCCCGAAACAGAAGCTGTGAGTCTCTGGGCACAGACGCGATTAACGCGGCGAGCGTCAGTGAAGCGTCTTTCCATTCGTTCTCTGCCATCTGCAGGCGAGCACGAAGGAGCTGTTGTTTCTGGTTCGATTCGACAGAGTCACCAAATCGCGTCAACAGGCGGCGCGCTTCAGGTGGCTTCTGTGCGGAGATCAGGGAATCACATAGCGAGAACAATAGATCTTCGTCGTTCGGTTCTAGTTCCGTGCCTTCACGAAGTAGCCGAATTGCTTCGGATTGGTTCTCATCACGGATCCAGAGCAGCCTTGCTGCATACAAACGCATTGCTGAGTTTTCAGGATCGCGACCAATCTGGCTACGAATGGCGACGATAGCTTCGTCGTAGATGGCGTCGTCGCCGGGCTTGGCCTCACCGCTGGCGAAACGACGATGAACCGCCGCAGCGAAAGCAGACACCGCAACACTGTTTTCAGGAGCTAGCTGAACCGCTTCACGCAAATCTGCCAGCGCGGCGTCTGTCTGCTTGTTCTCTGCATGCCGCCGTGCGCGGAGCAGTAATGAGTCTACACTTCCCGTTCGTTCTACAAGATCGGAAAGCAACTTGTCCGCGCGCTTTTGCAGGCCCTTTTGAGTCGCCAATAGGTTCGCCAGGTGTTCTGTCGCATCAACATGGTCTGGCTGCGCAGCGAGAACGTTTTCATAGCACTCGATGGCTTTGTTTGTTTCACGATTGATTTCGAAGCAACGACCGCGGATGTACAACAACTTTGGCGTCAGTTTTTCGTGTGATTCAATTGTCTCGATGTGAGAAGCAGCGTCAGGTATTCGGCCAAGGTCCAATGCAAGCTCTGCCTGCGTCGAACGAATTGCCATCTCTTCAGGCCGACGACGAAGTATCGCTTCGTTCAGAGCAAAGACCTGTTGCTTCAGTTCTCGAGTTGAACCGATTTTCGACAGCGAATCCGTGTAGTCACGCAGTGCGTCGGTATCGTCGGGGGCGAACCCAACGTAGCGGCTCAATTCTGCAACGGCGAGACGATGGTTCCCCGCTTCACGAGCGGTCATGCCGCGTTCCAGAAGTTGCTTCGCTGAAATCGACACCTGACGATGATGCCAGAATCCGACAAACAACCACAGTAGGACCGCGGCGATTCCAAGTATCAACAACAACCGGATGTTCAAACGTCGGCGACGACTTTCGATCACTTTCATGGCTGCTTCTCCTCGTCTGGCTGATTGCCAATTGCACCAGAGAAAACAGGAGTCGCAACGGTGAGAAAGTCTTCAATATCGTTTGGCCGCGACTGTGCGGCGAAGTCCCAGGCTTGCGTTACATACAACCGATAGGCGAATGGTTCTTCTGCGTATTGATCCAGCGGCTGGGCTGGCGACTCCCAGATACCGCTGCGAGTCCAGCCCCAAACCGTGATGAGCTGTTCTGTTTTCAAGCTCGCAGGAGCGTACAGGTCAGATGTCAGAAACGCATGGAGAACACGTTCGCCTAACGTCTCGTCCATCACCCGAACATTCAGTGGAACCGGGTCGTTGACAGCTCGGTAAGCATGCCCGGAATACAAACGTGTGATCGGTTGGTCGAGAACAATGGCAGGATCGCCCGCGACCAGCAAAACGCTGATGGAACGATCTGTAATTCGGTTTGTGTATTGGCGATGCAGGCTTTGAACCGACTGCGGGTGATCAAGCGGCGCGAGATCTTTGCCGACCCATTCGCCGATTGCTTGTGGAATGCGAGCCAGCGCGAGTGTGTGTGGTACTTCGCCGGTCTTTGTCCAGCGTGCAGTCCACAGCCCATGCGCGATGCCACTTGCCAGCAAGCAAATCGCGCAAAGCATCACGTACATCGGGAACCCACTTGCAAGTTCGACGATGGGGATCTTGATTTTCTTATCGTCAGGTGTCGTCATGATTTGCCCTCAGCTGTTGATGGCACGACAACAGGCATTGAGTTCTTCAATCGCGAACCACGACTCACGGGAACAACATCGGGTTCAACCAGAATTCGGTTCAGAATCAGTAGTTCAAGAACGTAGACGACTAAGGCGATCGCCAGAGCGATCCACAATCCGTAGCTGGCAAGCCAGCTCGGCGCGTTTCCGTAATTTGCTTCTGTAATCGCGAACGCGGCAATGTACCCGCCAATCAGGACGATCCCGACGGGCACGGCACTCAGTACCAGAAAGACTCGCTGCCACCACGGCCGATTCACCAGCATGGCGACACCCGTGGCCAACGCGAGGAACGGAACCAGGCACTTCAATCCAACGCACCGTCTGGCAATGTCGATCGTGGCGTCGTTCACCAACAACAGCTTGCTACTCGCAACGGCCGGATAGCCACAGAGTTGAGCGAAATAGGTAGAGACACCAAGCACCGCTTGCTGTAGCGGTTCCGCAACAGCATGTCCGATGCGATATGGCAGCGGGAGCAAGAACCCCAGAAACAGAATTGGCGGCAGTAACCACGGCAGATTTGCGCGTCCCGTGCATACCACGGCGATTCCGACAAGCGCGAGAACCCACGAGGCGCCTTCGGCAAATTCGAAACCAATTCCGGTTCCAATAAACCGAAGAGCGATCGCTCCCACGACGAGAAGTAGGCCAAGTCCGTCCGGCTGCATCGGTGTGAGCTCTACGTGGTTTCGTCGAACCCACGCGATCGCGAAGGCCAGAATCAGCAGGGAGAACCCAACGCCATAAGCGGGTGCTTCGAACCAGCTGGAAACCATCAGTCTGATAAACGGCCACCACGACCAGCACAGGAACGTCATCAACACGATCGCAAACCCACCAGCACGGAGTGTGCTATGAGTCCTGACCTCGCGCTGCGCGAACACGGGAAGTTGGTTTTGGACGTGAGACATGCTGAACCCAAAAAGGGACTGTTCAGCTTGACCCTATTTCGCCCTCAGTGCACCGCTGCCGAATTGTTGCGAAACGGCAACAAGCCGTCAGACGCTGCATTTGACCTGAACGGTTAAAAGGATTGTGCCAGTAAAACATTCGGGGTAATCACAGGGCGGAACAGAAAATTCACCCGCCCGGTTTCTCAAAACCAATCGCCCACGCTGTCAGATAAATTTGGATCAGCGTGATCTCCACCTCACCGGTGGCAGGACTCGCGCGTTGAACAGAAGAAGTCGGAATAAACGATTCGCTGCGTGCAACAGTGAATGTCAGGGGTAATCAAAGATGACTCGCTCAATCGCTACTTTTCTCCTCCTCACAGCAACCGCTCTTCCAGCAATCGCGCAGTGTGAGTGCACTTGTCCTTGCGGCGTTCGCTATTCCGTCTTCCCGGAAGTGACTGCGAACCGACGGCTGCCAGGTCAATGGTGGGATGATCGAGAATTCCACGTGTCAGCGGTTCCAGCGAATCACGCTTACGGCGTTGTCGACAATAGCCACAAACCATGGTCGCTGATCCCAGGCGACGGATACGTTGGCTCTTCTCAGAACACCGCCCCGGAAGGCGACGAAGACACTGAAGCAGATGATGGCTGGGAAGAAGACACCAACGACGCTGAAGACACAACCGAGATGGACGACTCAGATACCGACGAGCTAGCTCCATCACCTCGCCCTTCAGTCATTCCAGACGAAGACGAGAACACCCCATCAGATAGCGATCCAGCCTACGAGTCCAACGAGAACAAAGCTGACGGCAGCGAATCAAAATCCGACGATCCAAACACAGACGACTTCGATGCCGCCAAGGACTCTTCTTCATTCGGGTTCGATGAAGACAACGGCAGCAACTCTCGATCCGAAGTCATGACACTGCCCGTTCCCGCCGCACCAGACAGCGCTGGCTTCCCACAGACACTTTTCGGATTCGCATTCATCGCTCTCGCCCTCGCCGGCCACTTCGTCCGCAAAACATGGCGACTCGAAAACACAATCCCCACCCCCAACATCTAAGGCAACGTCCCGTTGCATCGGGGGGCGGCGGCGGTGTTGGGAGGGTGTTCATCCGGCGGTTCTTCGCCGCGTGGGCGGTGGGTGTGTGTTTCGCGGAACCTTGAACGTGAA
>JBGCDN010000601.1:0-3866 GCA_045105495.1 Planctomycetaceae bacterium | reverse complement strand
AGCGGCGAAATGAAAACGGCGATTGCATCCATGGCCCCAGTCCATTCTGAAAGGCCTCAACATGTTCTCCAAAGTCGGATGGTTCGCCGTGATGTTCTTCAAGAGCCGGTTTGTAGTCCCAAAGGTCCAGATGGCTTGCCGCTCCGGCCATGAACAGTCGGATGACACGTTTGGCCTTTGCCGGATGATGCAGCACGCCAACAGCGGATGATTCGTTACCGGAAGCCGCATTCGACGTCGTCTGCAACATCGCACTGAGTGCCAAACCAGTGAAGCTGTCCCCAAGACTACCGAGGACCGATCGCCTGTTTGGCTTCTCTTCAGCTTGGCTCACATCAATCGACATACGAGAACTCGCTTAAGTTGAAGAGCAGTCGGCAAAGATTTGGCAATCCATGCTTTTCGACGTAAACACGCAACCGCTGTACTTCCGTCGGAGTGGCATCTCGATTCGAGACAAGCTGCAACGCCATCCTGACTTGCTCGTCTGTTGTGCTTGCCGCTTCTTGCAGGCGTTCAGCGAAGTACTGCGACATGGTTAGCATGAACCGATTATTCAGCAGCGACAGTGCTTGCAGTGACGTCAGTGTCTCGTTGCGACGCGGCGTGCTCTGCGATGAATCGGCGCAGTCGAGCGTCGTCATGAATGGATCTGGCTGCGACCGAACTACGAACCGGTATAACGATCGACGGTGCGTTGTTACGTGGGTTGGATCGAACTTGTGATACTGGTAGTGCGGCGAATGTGCGGTCTTTTCGAGTTCAAACAAGTAGAACCCCGGGCCGCCCATTTTCAGGTTCATGCGGCCACTCACTTCAAGGACCGCATCGCGAACTTCTTCAGCTGTGAGCCGTCTGCGGTTCATCCGCCAAAGGAATTGATTGTCACTATCGATTCGTTGATTGCGAAGATTGCCTGCGGACGATTGGCGGTAGACAGAACTTGTCACGATCAAGCGATGAAGTGCTTTGAAGCTCTGGCCATTGTCTCGAAATTCCGTCGCCAGCCAATCGAGCAGTTCAGGATGAGTTGGCCGCTGGCCCATACGACCAAAGTCATTCGGAGTTTCGACAAGCCCACTCCCAAAGTGGTACTGCCAGATCCGATTGACGATGGACCGCCAGGTCAGCGGGTTCTCCTCAGAAGAAATCCACCTTGCCAAGGCAGCCCGCCGGTCGGCTTCAGTGTGATTGTCTGGCAAGTTGAATTGCCACGTATCAGTCTGGGTTAGCGGAATCCGCCCGGGCTGAACTTCATCACGAGGTTGCGAAACGTTACCTCGATGAAGAAACCGGACCTTTCGAGGTTCACCGTTTGTTGGCCTGAAGTTGCCCTGCGGAACAAACTTTGTCGCTACCGCATAAACCATTTTTCCTGCCGGCAGGGCTTTCTTCGCGGCTTCTGTTTCCCTGATTGCGGATGTCACTTCTTCAAGCCGACTTGTGCGAGCCGGTGTGTTCACTCGATCCAAAATCTCATCGCGGCGCTGCCGAGCGAGCATCAAGTCACGTGCCGCGCGTGGGTTTGATGGCGTTGGCCAAATGCCATCGACAAGGTTCAAACGTCGCCAGCGGACGGGAGCTTCGATGGAATCCAGCGACTCGACTCGAGCTCCCTCAGCAATATTGGTTCCCGATTGATCAAGAACCCGTAGCTCAGCCAGAGCAAAGATGTAATCGTTCGATCGCTCAGCAAGTTCAGTAGCGGTAAGTTGAATCGACGTCGCGACAACGGGTTCGTCGAAATCGATTCGAACTGGTGACAAGCCCGGATTCGTTTGTGGCTGGCTTCGATCGACCAGAATGCGTTGTGTTTTCGAATCAGCTAGCTTCGCCGATATGCTGAACTTTCGCGGGAAGCCAAAACCGGCTCCGATACCACCAAAGTCGTCATGGCAGGCATGCAGTACGATCGCAGTGACTTTGGTCGGTTCCGGAAAGACAACTCTTACCCACTTCGACTCCTTCCGGCTCTCCGAAATCGAACTGTGGTAGCCGAATTCGGGCTTCTTTTCCTGAACCTTCACCATCGATTTCAGTTTCGCGATTCTTGCCTCAACTCCAGCGAGATCAGTGCCGCCCGCAGCTTGTAAGGCAGCCTTAAGCGATGCGGTCTCCTTTCGAAGGTGTTCCAACCGCGTGGCTAGCGATTCGCGTTTGAGCTGTGCTGACTTGCTTGAATCATAAACGCGATCGGCTCGATCAACGGCCGCGAAGACAGACTGCAAGCCGTAGTACTGCTGCTGCGTGATTGGATCGAACTTGTGATTATGACATCGAGCGCACTGCACCGTAGCGCTGCAGAAGGTGTTAAGCGTTGCGGAAGCCATTTCGTCTCTATCAAGGTTTCTCGCCTCCTTCCCATCTATCTTGGACTCGGGGACCTCGACGTGCCCGATGAAGTCCCATGGGCCTGCGGCGAGAAAACCGAGTCCCACAATTCCGTCTGGTTCATTCGGAAACAGGACATCGCCGGCTATCTGTTCTTCCACAAATCGCGAGTACGGTTTGTCTTCGTTAAACGACCGGACAACGTAGTCTCGATACGGCCAGGCGTTTGGGCGCAGCTTGTCCTTGTCGTAGCCATGCGTGTCCGCATATCTCACAACATCCAACCAATGTCGCGCCCAGCGTTCTCCATAGTGGTCTGAAGCTAACAGACGATCGACCAATTGTTCGTACGCATCAAGTCGTGTGTCAGCTTTGAAGGCAGCGACTTCGTCAGGCGTTGGAGGTAACCCAGTCAGATCGAAGGTCAGTCTTCGAATGAGTGTTCGTCGATCGGCTTCGGGAGAAGGAGATAGATTTTTTTCTCGCAGCTTCTGAAGGATGAAAGCATCGATCGCTGTGCGTGCCGATGGGTTCCCAAACTCCGGGACGATCGGTTTCTGAACTGGCTTCAGCGACCACCATTCGAAGTCCGACACAGCGGCTTGCTGCAGACGAACGCCATCTGGCCACACCGCGCCTGCATCAATCCAATCGCGCAGGCTTTGGATCTGGTCGACCGTGAGTGGCTTGCCATTTTTTGGCATTGATGCCGGTTCGCCATCGTGCCCCGTAACCACTGCGAGTAGATCACTGTCTGTGCTTCGTCGTGGTACGACAAAACCACTTTCGCGAAGTTCGGAAGCGGTCTGCAGAGAAAAGCCACCCTTCTGATCAACTGAGTTGTGGCAGTCCAGACAATGCGATTCCAGCAGGGGAGCAATCGTCTTTTGAAAGTCATTTTTCGCGTGACATGGGTCGAACCCGCTTAGGCAGATGAGGCCAAGCAGTAGCAATCGCGTCTTTAACCGGTTCTTTCGTCTGACATCCATGCTCTCAGTTTACAGGACGCAACCAATGACCACGCAACGAGATGCCAGCATTACACGCGGCGCAAGAAAAAAGGACTCACACCAATTTCGGCGTGAGTCCTTCATTAGCAAGCGGAGGGGGGGGGATTCGAACCCCCGGTAGGTTGCCCTACGTCGGTTTTCAAGACCGGTGCATTCGGCCGCTCTGCCACCCCTCCGGGTCTGCGTGCGAAGATTCTATCGACCAACTTGGATTGTGAAAAGGACGTTTATTCGTGGAATTTTACCCAACCGCTCCCCATTCGAGCCCCAGCATAATGGCACTCAGGCCACTGCCAATTCCCAGCAATGCGACCTGATGCCCTTCCTGCAAACGGCCTTCTTCCAAACCGATCGACAACGCCATCGGCAGCGCGACGGCTCCGGTGTTGCCGAGATACTCCACCGTCGGAGAGTCGATCTCCGGATCAATTTGTAAGCGGTCCAGCAGCAATTTCCGATGTGCTTTCCCGACTTGATGCGTGAATACCCGACTGACTTCCGAGTTGTTCCACGCCAGTTCTTTCC
>JBGCDN010000600.1:0-6177 GCA_045105495.1 Planctomycetaceae bacterium | reverse complement strand
GGGAAGGCGCACTCAGCGGTCGTGGGCTAAGACAACACGACATCTGGGGCAACCCATAACGTGGGTGATATAGCCGAGTCGGTCCGCTACGGTTTGAATCGACATTCATTGAGGGGCACGCCACTAGTGCGGCGTCTCGTTGCTTAGGTCTTCAGCAGAGCTTCCAGGTCAGCACCTTCGCAGTGCTGCTGCAACGCATCAGCGAGGGCTCTTGCGGACTCGATGCGTTTGGCTGGATCGGTGGCGGTGGCTTGATCGACGATTTGTTCGATCGCCGGAATGAGGTCGCGTTCGTGATGCAGCAGTGAAGAAACACTGCCGGTAATCAGGCAGCATAGAACGGCACCCAGGCTGAAAACGTCGGACTGTGGACTGACTTGGCGTGGGTCCATCTGTTGTTCTGGTGCCATATATCCAACCGTTCCGAGGATCAAGCCGGCCGGTGTCAGGTCATCATCAGCGTCGGTGGTTGGCTGAGGCGTGTATTCTCGGATCAGGCCAAAATCGACGACCTTAACCACCGGAGCTTCGCTTGGTTTCTCTTTCGCAAGTATGAGGTTGGATGGTTTGATATCTCGATGCACGACGCCTTGCTCATGAGCGTATTGAACACCCAAAGCTGCCTGTCGAACCACCTCGCAGGCGACGGATGATGGCAAGACGCCGTTACGTCTTAAGACTCGTCCGAGATCGTCACCCCTTAGGTATTCCATGGTGATGAAGTAAGCCCCATCACTCTCCCCCGCGTCCGTCGCGCGAACGATGTGCGGGTGGTTCATCTGGCCAAGTGCTCTCATTTCTCGTTTGAACCGTGCGACCGTGCGAGAACCCTCCGTCGGGCTTACCTTGAGCAACTTGATTGCAAAGTCCGTTTGCAAATGAACATGCCTCGCGTGGTAAACGGTTCCCATCGAACCACCACCAATGCGATCTCTAATCTCGTAGGGCCCGAGTTGTTCCGGTGGTGCCTTCTTGAAGGACAGACTCTTGCAAACCGCCGCCACGGCTCGAGCGGAACCAGAATCGCGTCGGATCTCTTCGCGGGTGGGTTCTAGCTGCAGTGCCTCAGAGAGTCGCGAGTCGGCCGCCTCGAGGTTAATACCGCAAGCTGCACAGTCGTGAGGGCAATCTTCATCGACTAAGTCGTCGTGCGAAAGTTGCCCCAGTAGGCACTCGTTGTGGGCTACGCCCAGACAGCTCTTTGGTAGTAGATGATTTTCTGAGACCACGGGTCGCTCCTAATCCAACTCCACGTAGTCGCGAAGCCTGGCAATGACCCTAAACTTTGCCTGCCTCGCAGCGTTACCGCTGATGCCAAGATCGGAAGCGATATCGGCGGGGCTTTCGTCGTTCACTACAGCTCGCCAAAAGCACTGCCATGTGTGCTGCTGGAAGTCCCCCTGAATCGCCTGTGCGGCCCGTTGAATAAGCTCGGCGCGGACATTGGGTTCGTCGGGGATTTCGTCTGATTCGATCCATGCGGGAACCTGGTCGAATCGATTTTCTGAGCCGCCGGTTGCCAGCGGTTCTTTCTGTTGGCTTCGATACCAGCCCCGAATTTCGTTTCTTGAAATCGTCCAGAGCCATGCCCGAAATGTCGATTCGGTGCGTCTTTCGTATCGGTTCACCGCACGCATGACAGAACGGAACACATTCTGCGTTACATCGTGTGCGTCCGTGTCCTGCAAGCCAGCACGCTTGGCCCAATACAGCACCAGAGGCGAATAGATCTGGACGAAGCGGCTCCAACCATCAGCGCTATCGCGTCTGACTCGGCTTAGCAGGCCGTGAGATGTATCTGGTTCTTCAGGACGATGTGTCATCTTGTTCGCGAGTCTTTGGAAGAAGAGACTCGATTCAGATTAGGAACAGTTTCCCCGGGCCCTCGGTTCGACAATCGCCGTGCAAGCAAGCCACTCACAGTATTCATGTCTGAGAGTGTTAGCAACGGACGATTTATCTGCGGGTGTACTGTCTTGCGCTAGATTTCTCGAATTTTCGCGTAACGTCGTGACATTGAGAACAGTGAGAGGGCGAAGAACGCCATTTCACGCATCTGCGAGCGAACTCGGCGGGCCTGAGCTTCGTTCGAAACCAGCGGGCCTCGTTCCGAAACCCCGAGCGGTCGGGGTCCGCTTTCTTCAGTTCAGCGTCAACCTGAGAACCATCGATCTGTCCGGGCTTTTTTTGATCGCCCGACAGCGGGCCCCCGTGTCCTTCCGCGAGTACACGGGGCCCGTTTCCCTTTCCGGACGATGCAATTACCCGGAGCTGCGAGTAGACCGCTGTTGACCTAAATTTTGCGGCAGAAGTACAACATCTGCCGCGATTCCCTGCTAAACCGGAGTCGCGATGTCTGAACCTCCGGAGCAGCGACGGTATGCATCTCGAAATCGCCGACGCCACTCAAAAGCTCTACGTCTGCCCGGGTGAATCGGTTCCCATTTCTTATTCGGTCCATCTTGGCCGATTGGCGCAGTGCTACCCCGCCTGTGAGACGTGCCCGCTGAATTGCGAAACCGGCGCGACGCCCATGCCCTCCACGGAGCGGCTTCGAAAGAAGCACGAGCGTCAACTCTCTGAAGTGCAATTTGGCTTTGGCCAAATTCGCGGTGTCTATCTCAACCGAATCGATCGTCGAGTTACCTGCGACATTGTGGGCCAGTTTGCCGCAGAGTTATGGACCAACGTCCGCCGCGCGGTGCAGACACATCGTCGAGAACGTATCGCAGACTGGACAGCTCCTACCGTTGTAATTGGATACGACCAACGCAATTCGTCTCCTGACATCATGACCGGACTGCAAGACCGATTGCGGCTCATGGGATGCGATGTCATTGATCTGGGACTAACACTCGGGCCAGCGCTGCAGTATGCAATTCGTTTACACAAAGCTGATGCGGGAATCTTCGTCACGGGTTCTGGTCGGCTACCGTCGTGGACCGGGTTCGATTTCTTTGACAAGCACTCAGCCCCACTGTCCATCGACAACCTTGTCGTTCCAACCATCGGGGCCCCACAACTTAAGCACGCGCGACCACTTCGCTCTTCGGGGAAACACACGTTCAAACCGATCAGTGAAGCGTACGCTCGTAGACTCAGTCGATTCGTTCGCCGAACCAGTGAGATGCGAATTTGTGTCGGAGTTGAAGACCGTGTTGCTGTCGAACATGTTCGTCGCGTCTTCGAATCGATGGGCGATCGATTGAACATCGTCAACCTGCCAAAGCGTCCTCGTAATCTGACAGACATTGACGACCCCGACGTCCGGCGCGTTGGGGAAGCAGTTATTCAATCGAACTCGGATCTTGGATTCGTGATTGATGAAGACCTGCGGAACTGCCTGGTGATTGACGAATTGGGAGAAGCTGCCTTACCGAACGCGATCGCTCCAGCCTTAGACAAAGAGCCCCAATTCGTCGACGACGCAATGTGGCACGAACTATCTGCAAGGCACCCTGAATCAACTGTTGTTTGTGGGAAGTCTGTTTATGTCTTTCCGAAAAAAGCGATCCAATGCGACGCCAGCGTCACACTCGCCTGCCTGGTCAAGGCGTTTGGGCAGATGGACATGACAGTCTCTGAGTTCGTCGACCAACACACGGATACGCCCTTGCGTCGGGCAGCCTAAGAACATGCAGCCATCCAATCGTCTTGCCGCGCAGTTGACCGACACGTGACCGCGGGTTACAACGCACGCATGCAAAGCACCGAACTCCTCATTCTTGCAATTCTTATTCTCGGCACCTCCGGAGTGTCTTGAGGCTGTTCGCTTATTGTTAAGTATCAGACCCTGAGGCCCTCAAAGGTTTCAGGGTTTTTTTGTATCCCCGTTAGACACAAACAGCTGATCGCTCCTGGAGCTCACCATGTCTGATCACATTGTCATCTTCGACACCACACTGCGCGATGGCGAACAGTCGCCGGGGTGCAGCATGAACACGCCCGAAAAGCTGGAAGTCGCGCGAGCGCTTGTGGAACTTGGTGTGGATGTCATTGAAGCTGGTTTCCCGATTGCTTCACCGGGCGACTTCGAAGCTGTTCAACTGATTGCCCGAGAAGTGGGCGATCGAGCTGTAATCTGCGGACTCGCTCGATCGTTGGACAAAGACATCGATCGAGCCTGGGATGCGTTGAAAGAAGCAGCGAAGTCGCGAATCCATGTGTTCCTCGCAACCAGCAGCATCCATCGTGAACACAAGCTGAAGATGGACAAAAGTGAAATCGTGAATCGGGCTGTTGAGTCAGTCAAACGTGCACGCGGGTATTGCGAAGACATCGAATTCTCTCCCGAAGACGCTGCTCGAACCGAACTCGACTTCCTGTGTGAAGTGGTCGAGAAGGTCATCAATGCCGGAGCGACGACTGTCAATATTCCAGACACCGTAGGCTACGCGACACCAAAGCAGTACTTCGATTGCATTAGCTACCTGAAGCAAAACGTGCCCAACATCGAACAGGCCGTCATCAGTTCTCACTGCCACGACGACCTTGGACTCGCGGTCGCCAACAGCCTCGCCGCAATCGAAGCCGGTGCGAGGCAAGTGGAATGCACGATCAACGGTCTTGGCGAACGCGCGGGCAATGCGGCTTTGGAAGAAGTGGTCATGGCGTTGCGGACACGACAGGACTTTTACGGTGTCGATACAAAAATTAATTCGAAGCGGTTGTATCCAACCAGCTATTTGGTGTCGCGAATTACGGGTATGTCAGTTCAGCGAAACAAAGCAATCGTTGGCCAGAATGCGTTCGCTCACGAAGCCGGTATTCACCAACATGGTATTCTGCAGAATCGATCAACGTATGAGATTATGCGGAAGGAAGATGTTGGCTACGTTGGCACAAACCTTGTGTTGGGTAAGCACAGCGGGCGGCACGCGTTCAAAGATCGTGTTGCTGAACTTGGGTTCCAGCTAGACGACGAAGCACTGGAACAGGCCTTCAACGATTTCATTGCTCTGGCCGACAAGAAGAAGGAAATCTACGACGGCGATATTGTCGCTCTCATCGACGAACGGCTAACCCCAGATGGAGAACGCTGGACTCTGGATAGCTTCCACGCATCTTCAGGAAGCGGCATGGTTCCAACTGCGACGCTGGGTCTGAAATGCTCTGAAGATCCGGTGGTCCATGACTCGGCGATTGGAAAAGGCACGATGGACGCCGTTTTCAATGCGATCAATCGAATCACCGGCATCGAAGCTCGGCTGGAAGATTTTCAGGTTCGAAGCGTTTCACAGGATCAGGATGCCCTGGCCGACGTGCAAATCAAACTGACGGTGAATGGCCGCGGCTACTACGGCAAATCGATCAGCACGGACACAATCGAGGCTAGTGTGCGTGCATGGCTAAAAGCATTGAATCGCGCGGATGCTGAACTACGATCCGGCGATATCGATAAGTTTCGCCCGGAGGACGAAGTTGGACACGGGGTCTGATAATTCAGTAGGTGGTCGCTCCAAGGCGATGCTTGCCTTCTTGCCGATTGCTGCAATTGCCATCGCAGGCGCATGTGCCTGGAAGCTGAATCAAAAGCCGCGTCCACCGCGTGCTCCTTCAGTCATGCGAGACCTCAGGCAGTCGCCAACCTTTGAATTGCCAGATGAGAATTCACAGCTGGTTCGGCTGGATCGGTATCTTCATCGACATCCGGTATTGGTTGTCTTTTACGATGGCGAACGTGGTCCTGCGGCCAATCCGTGGCTCAAGGCTCTTAACAAGAACCACGCGGCGATTGAATCGAGCGGGCTGATTGTTGTCGGTGTGAGTACCGCTCTTCCGCTAAAGAACCGAGGAGCGAAGTTTAAGATTCCTTTGCTCACGGACGTGAACCCGGCAATCGCTGGCTCGTTGAACCAAGTGCATCGCGACTGGGGTGTACTGGACGAAAACGAGAAGACAATTCCATCAGTGTTCTACATCAATCGAGGCCGCATGATTGATTGGGCCGGGGAACATCCGAAAGCGGTCGAAGACCCGGGTGCGGTGGTCAAAGCGATTCTTCAGGGGCGTGATCCAGAGGTGCTGCTGTGAATGACGGGACTGAACCAACTTCATCGCAGCGGACAATCTCTGGCAAGATGGTTGTCGTGGCGATGTTTCTATTCGCGGCCGCCGGCATCGCATTCCTGCAGGCCTACTGGAACAAACACCTGGAACCGTTCATGCCGGTTCAGG
>JBGCDN010000599.1:0-2840 GCA_045105495.1 Planctomycetaceae bacterium | reverse complement strand
GTGAAGCATCCGCTTTCGGGCGACGTTCTGCAGCCCCGCCCGCTTTTTGGCGACGCGAAACCGACGGAAGGTTCAGCAGACCCCCGAATTCAATTGGCAGCCTGGATGACATCGAAAGACAATCGGTTCTTCGCTCAGGTTATGGCGAACCGGGTCTGGGCGGACTTGATGGGTCGTGGGCTGGTGGAACCGGTAGACGACATTCGAGCCACGAATCCGGCGTCGAATCAGGAACTGCTGGGAGCGTTGGGCGAAGAGTTTGTTCGGGGTAATTTCTCGATCAAGCATCTGATTCGAAACATTGCCAACTCGCATGTTTATCAGCTGAGTTCCATCGCCAACGACCGGAACGTGGCCGACACACGCAACTATTCTCGTCATTATCGGCAACGAATGCGGGCGGAAGTCTTGTTGGATGCGGTGGCTGCGGTGACCGGCGTTTCTGAACGATTCACTGCGATGCCGGCCGATAGTTCGGCGAAGCAACTTTGGACTCACCGGGTTGATTCGCAGTTTTTAGATGCGTTCGGACGTCCTGATCCGAATCAGGACCCACCTTGCGAACGGACGACGGATTCGACAGTTGTCCAGAGCCTGCATCTGATGAATGCGGAGAACCTCTATCGCAAGGTGGCGAGTGATGCAGGTGTCGTTGCGGAACTGGCAGCTTCGAAGAAGTCAGACGTCGAAGTTGTGCAGCATTTGTACTTGCTGGTCTACGGCCGGCAGCCGGTTGACGAGGAAACGAAGTACGCGATTAGTCTCTTCTCAAAAGAGGGAGCTAGTCGGCGGCAGGCGGTTGAGGATTTGATGTGGGCGATGTTGAACACGCCTGAGTTTGTGTTTCAGAATTAGAGTCGAGGCTTGACGATGAAACATCGAAACTGTGATGGAACAAGTCGCCGCGATTGCTTACAGCTTGGTCTGGGAGCGTTGATGGGCGGTGGGTTGGTCAGCATGCTGCGGTCGCAAGGCTATGCGGCTGAAGAAGTGAACGCTCCAAAAGCAAACGCTCAAAATTGCATCCTCATTTGGATGGATGGCGGCCCCAGCCACTTTGAGACGTTTGATCCAAAGCCAAACGCACCGGCAGAACTGCGAGGTGAATTCTCACCCATTGCGACATCTGTCAGCGGTGAATTCTTTTCGGAACACATGACAGAGCTGGCATCGACGTTTGATGACTTCGCGATGATCCGCTCGATTCGCCACAATCAGGGCAACCATGGAGCCGGTAATCACTACATGATGACCGGTCAGCCGCCACGCATCCCCGTTGGGTGCGGAGCGTACGTGAGCTTTCATCCGAGCATTGGTTCGGTTGTCGGTAAAGAACTTGGCAAGTCAGGTGGTTTGCCTCCGTACTTCAGCATGCCGCGGATGTCACGATCTGGCGGACCAAACTTTCTCGGTGCGAAGTTTGCTCCGTTCGTGGTGGGTAACGATCCGAACCGAAAAGGGTTCCGCGTTCGAGACGTCGCGCTGCCGCGCGGTTTGGCGGAAGAACGATTCGGAAAGCGGACAGCCATCCGTGAGCAATTGGACAAGATGGCTCGGATGAACGACGAAGCTGCTGCTGATCCGGTGGCTGCGTTCGATGAGTATTTCGAGCAAGGCTACAACTTGGTGATGTCGCCGGATGCTCAGCAGGCGTTCGATATCGATAAGGAACCGGGAAAGGCGCGGACTCGATATGGTCGCAATCCGTTTGGTCAGCGGTGTTTGTTGGCACGACGGTTGGTGGAAGCTGGGGTGCCGTTCGTTACGGTCTACGACGGGGGTTGGGATCACCACCGGGATATTTTCACGCTGTTGAAGAAGCGATTACCCAGCTGGGATCAGTCCGTTTCGACGCTGATTCAGGATCTCAAAGAACGTGGGATGCTGGACTCCACTTTGGTAGTCGCACTTGGCGAGTTTGGTCGCACGCCGAAGCTATCGGTTCTTTCTGATGCGAAGAAGGCTGGCCGCGATCACTGGGCGAACGCGATGTCGGTTCTGATGGCTGGCGGTGGGACGCCCGGCGGTACTGTTGTCGGTGCGACCGATCGAAGTGGGTACTCGGCGGTGGACAATGTTCTTTCGCCAGAGAACTTCGTCTCAACGATCTACCACAAGCTGGGCATCGATCCGGGCAAGATACTCTACACCCCGCAAGGAAGACCGACGCACCTGGTAAGCGATCCGGCACCCATCAAAGAGTTGGTCTGACGTGAAGTTCCCACTCAGTCGGTATGGTTGTCTGCAGTTGAGCCTGTTGGTGAGTCTTTCTGTCGGACTGGACACTGCCGAAGCCCTGGTGGAGTACCCAAAGATCGACCGTATCTTTCCCCTCGGGGCTCAGCGCGGGGTGACGACCGAGGTGAAGATTACTGGTAAGCCAGGAGGAGCACTCTCGGGCTGGTGTGATCGAGAAGGCGTGTCGTTTGCGTTCTCAGAGAAGTCCGACAAGGTCAAGATTTCAATTGCGAAAGACGCCCTGCCCGGTCGATGTTTGATTCGATTCTATAACAACGATGGCGCTTCGAAGCTGTTGCCGTTTGTGATCGGGACTCTACCGGAGGCAAACGAAACCGAACCCAATGAGCGTGTTCGTGATGCGCAAGTGCTGCCAGGTGACGCCGTGGTCAACGGTGTGCTGTCGCGGAATGGCGATGTTGATATCTATTCAGTGTCGCTGAAGAAGGGGCAGACGTTTGTGGCGACGATGAATGCCCGCCGGCTCGGTTCACCGATGGATGGTGTGCTGCAAATTCTGGATTCGCGTGGGGTAGTGCTCAATCAGAATGATGAAGGGCTTGGCTTTGATCCGCAGATCGTTTTCG
The DNA here is from genome assembly GCA_045105495.1 of Planctomycetaceae bacterium. Taxonomy (GTDB): domain Bacteria; phylum Planctomycetota; class Planctomycetia; order Planctomycetales; family Planctomycetaceae; genus CAYNWT01. The sequence goes on along the minus strand of JBGCDN010000599.1, from coordinate 15 downwards.
AGGTTCCGCGGGATG
>JBGCDN010000598.1:0-3808 GCA_045105495.1 Planctomycetaceae bacterium | reverse complement strand
GTTTACCAGAATGACAACGACTTGGCAGGCATCTCTTGCCAGCATCTTGCCGGCCGTTGATGGCGAAGTTGGCTTGATCATCTTGTGCATCATGACCATTCGGCTGGGATCTTTAACAACATAGTCTTTACAGAGTTCGTACCGTTCTTGCTCGATCAGGATGGAACTGACCGTCCGGAATCTAAGCCGGGCGACGAATGGCTTGTTCTTGTGAAGCCACTGGAACATCTCCACTGACTTGTTGGTCTCATTTAGTCTTTGGTTGAAGATGTGAACGTCTTGAAGCGCACCTCCAGCTTCGTTGTCTGGGCCAGAGCCCTTAACAATCGCCGCAGCTTCATCGCGCATGTCACGCATTGCTTTGACAGCGGCGGGGTACACTTCGGCAAGCTCTTCCCAGTCTGACATCACAAACGAAAGGCGTACTCCGCCAAGAGCTGGTACGAAACGAGACTCACGGTGATACCAAACGTGCTTCGCCAAAGCCGTTTTGTAGTGTCCGTTAAGTCGGTCGCGTTTGACTTCGCGAATGACGCGTTGCAGCGAATCCTGACCAGTGTCTTCTGGCGGCTTCCACTGTTCCTGGGCGAAGACCGGTATGGAGAACACGATGGTGAGAATTAGAAATCGTTGCGTCATCATCGTCACACCTCAAAGTGTTGGGCTAAGACAAGTACTATAGTGAATTGCTTGCACTGAATCCGATTCCCCCTGCTTGCGACGGCCAAACTGTGGTCAGAGATTGCCGTGGCGATATGATCCACACTGATGAGATGGGACCAAGGTTTCAGCAAAAGAGTAAGCTGCCGAAATTCTGAGGGTCTCGATAGAGGTGCCACCAACTTCGGCTCTCAAGTGGGCTGTTCAAGGAGACTAAGATGACTCGCGCGCTGTTGGTAATTGATGTTCAGAATGAATACTTCACCGGCGCTCTGCCGATCACGCATCCAGTTGGCCATCTCGACAGCATTACGCGAGTTATGGATGTGGCAAAAGAACACGCCGTGCCCACCGTGGTGGTTCGACATCATATGGCCGACGAGGCGGCACCGTTGTTTCGCCATGGATCGCATGAATGGCAGCTTCATGAAGAAGTGGAGAACCGACAGCATCACAAGCTCATCGATAAGCAACTGCCGGGCAGCTTCACCAATACCGATCTTGAAGCATGGCTTAAAGAGAACGGAATCGACACGGTTACCATCTCTGGATATATGACTCACATGTGCTGCGACACGACGGCTCGGCAAGCGGCTCATCGAGGTTTGAAGGTCGAGTTTCTTTCGGACGCAACCGGGACTCTCCCGCTTGATAACGAAGCTGGAAGTGTGACTGCCGAAGAACTTCAGCGTGCCATTTTGTGTTCGCAGCAAATGCTGATCAGCGAGGTGCTGCCGTCAGAGCAGTGGTTTGAGCGACTGTAGTTATCGACGACCTCTTCGCCGGCTCCCGTGCTTTCGAAAGACTGACTTGGCTTCACGTCGAGATTCTGTCTCACGCCGAATTCGCTTCATTCGTGTTTGTGCGGCCGCGTAGGCTTTTGTGTGTTCGACAATCGGTGATGGATAGTCGGTTCCAATGATGCAGCCCGCACGCTCCTGCTGTTCCAGCGTCATACGGTGCGGTTCTGCAATGTGTTCAGATGGGACGTTCTTGAGTTCCGGGACCCATTCGCGGATGTAGGTTCCGTCCGAATCCTGATCGTGTACCTGTTTGATTGGGTTGTAGATTCGCAGCGAACTAATGCCGGTTGTGCCCGATTGCATTTGGAACTGGTTGTAATGAATTCCTGGTTCGTAGTCGGTAAACATCCGGGCGAGGTGCTGGCTTGTTGGTCGCCAGTCGAGCCATAAGTGATAGGACGCGAACGATACGACCATGGCTCTCATTCGAAACGTTAGCCACCCCGTTTCGCGAACGCTTCGCATGCAAGCATCAACCAATGGATAGCCAGTCGTTCCGTCTTTCCATGCGTTAAATTTTTCTGTGTCGGGTACATCAGGCCGCAGACCGTCGCACGCTCGGAGCATGTTGACGTTTTCGAGGTCCGGCTGATCTTCCAGTTTTTGCATGAAGTGGCAGTGCCAGTGCAATCGCTCGCCGTACGCTTTCAATGCGTCCAGCCAGTTCTTGCGTTTCGCTGAATCGGTCATCCGGCTGCGGCGAATATCGAGGATGCGTCGCTGCACTGCATCGTAAACTTGCGAGACCGAAATCGTGCCCCAAGCCAAATGTGTGCTTAGTCGACTGCAACTGTCCCAGGCAGTCAGCGGGCTGGACATCTTTCGATGGTACTGCTGGCCGCGTTCGCGAAGGAACGATTTCAGTAAGTCCTGAGCCTTGGCTTCGCCGCCGCGTTGAATTCGATCTGGCGAAGGAACCGGCGATAGGCCAAGTTCGTCGGCAGTGGTAAGGCAGCCAGTCTCGAAGTGGGAGACCGTACGCAGTTGCGTCGGCGCGCTGTGGATTGGCTCGTTCATCCGAACGTGCCAAAGCTGTGCCCAACCGTCGCGTGACTTCAACGGACGAACGACACCGTTCTGTGGATACTCTTTAAATACGACCGCATTCTCGCGACACCAACGAGCGACCGATTTGTCGCGTTCAAATGTCCAAAGTGTTCCCGTTTCTTCATGAGCCAGCAGGCGTGAAATCGGTTGCGTTTGATGCAGTTCGGTCAACGCATCGCGAATCGGCATATACCGCAACAACAGCGTTCCACCGATTGACTGCAGCGCGTCGCGTAGTTCGGTGAGCGATTGGTTGATGAACTGAAGATGCCGAGCATCAGCATCGGGCTGATTCCAAAGTTCCGGTTCGTAGACATAAAGGCAGACGACCGGTTCGCCCGACTTGGCAGCCGCAACCAACGGACGATGATTGTGAAGTCGCAGATCCCGTTTCAGCCAAACCACCTGCATGTCAAATTGTTCCTGGGGCAACTTCCAGTTGCATCGGGGTGCGGCGGCGGAGTTGGGATGGTGTTTATCGGGCGGTTCATCGCCGCATGGGCGGTGGTCTCTGTGAGGGAAACCGCAGGTGTGAGCCGGTGGCCGTACGGTGGCTTAGCCACGTTGCCAGCGGGCTCGAAAACGACGAGTCTGATTGCCATTGTCAGTTTGCGAAAACTTCGCTTCGTGCTTTGTGGTTCGTCCGGCCGTTCTCTTTCGCCACATCTTGAACGAACTGGATTTCATCTCGCGGCGCATCAGCTTGATGACTTCTCCGGGGGTGAGACCAAACTGATCGGAGATTGCATCGAAGCTGGTTCGATCTTCCCAGGCCATCATGATGATGCGATCGATTTCAGCATCGGTGAAGTCGCGGCGGGCTTCTGTCATTTCAGTTTTCCTCGCCATATCAGGCTTTGTGCGTTCCAGCTAACGAGTGTGCTTGGATTAGCCTTCGGTAGCATGAGTTGCTCGGCCATTGCGATGCATCGGCGAAGCTGGTCGTCATTCAGCTGTTTGTAAGCTGTAACTCGACGGTCGAGATGGTTGTACCAGCAATCACCGAACAGCTGGTCGAGGATGATCCGCATGAAACAATGGTCATGGGTGATGGACCAGCCGTGCCGTGTCGCGTGTGCAGGAAGTTCGGTTTTGGTCAGTTCGAGGTAGCGATCCTGCAGTTCGTATCGATGGGTCAAAGGCATGTAACGCGATGTTCGAGTACTGTGTTGTCACACTGTCGCGGTTTACTGCAACGGCCTGCTTATAGCTCCAAAGTTGCAATCGGCTACCGCTCGACTTAGCCAATTTGGAATGTCAGCAGTCGCTTTCCTGTTTTGGTCGTGTTGCGAGGGTCA
>JBGCDN010000597.1:0-5777 GCA_045105495.1 Planctomycetaceae bacterium | reverse complement strand
TGAGCCGTGTAGATGATCACGACTTGAGCGATAGCCAGCCCGCACAGCACGATCGTGAGTAGCTCGCCTCGAATCCTTAGTCGAGTCTTGAACAACCGCACAAGAAGAACACCAACGGCCAAGCCAAACGGAATCGAGTTTGGCAGATCAATTCGGATGTACGGAACCGAACTCCGAAAGGCTTCTCTGCCGTCGACCCATTCACCGAATGACAGCGTAAAGATTGAGAGCATCCAAATAAGCGTGAGCCACGGAAACCCATCGTCGTCTTTTGCATCAGCGTGCGTCACAACACGACGAGCAATGCTCTGCATGCGTCCGCCGATGTTCAGGAAGTTCGTGAACGTCCCCCCGCCAACCGCCGGAGCAACGCTTTGAGCGGAACCAACTGGATTCAGCGAGCCAAGATCTTCCGCCAGCTGTGACGCAGTCTGATAGCGACTGTCCAAACTACTCTGCATCGCCTTCATCACGATTTCATCAACTCGAGCGTCGGCTCCAGCCAACACCGACGGCGGATCAAAATGTCCCAGCGGCAATCGACCAGTGATGAGTTCGTAAAGCATGACTCCCAGAGCGTAGATGTCGGCTCGATGATCGACGTTGTGAGGGTCGTTCCATTGTTCCGGAGCCATGTAGTGCAGCGTGCCCATGGCCTGGCGAGAACCAGTCAGCGTGATGTCCTGCGTCGCCAGTTGTTCTAGCTTGGCCAGTCCAAAGTCTGCGATCTTCACGTGACCGCGAACGTCGAACAGTACGTTTTCCGGCTTGATGTCGCGGTGAACAATTCCCTGATCGTGAGCATATTGAACCGCCGCGCAGATCTGCGACATGACATCAACAACATCAATCCCGCCCGCTTGCTCGACGTTCATGAACTCTCGCAGGTTCATGCCATCCATGTATTCCATGACGAGATAGTGAAGCCCGTCGACTTCACCGATCTCAAACAGCGAAACGATATTCGGATGCTGCATCCGAGCAAGCGCCTTGGCTTCTCGACTGAAGCGTTCTGTAAACCGCTGATCCTGACCAAGCTCCGCCGGCAAGATCTTCAGCGCAACAATGCGGTCGAGATCCTTTTGCTTCGCCTTATAAACGCAGCCCATGCCACCACTGCCGATGCGTTCCAGGATCTCCAGCGAGGGGAACTTGCCGGTCAGTTCCTCTTTGGTCGGAATGGTGAATTTGCCGGTGCCACTGGTGTTCTGCGGTGCAGCCGCGTCTGCATCGAGGGCCAACCCCATGAGCCCGGAGATCGCTCGTGGATCTTGAAAAGGCAGGTTGTCGCTGGGCTCGCTCATTTTGGTTCTCAACTGCGTGTTTGAGTCTTGGTACTCTCGATGCACGCTTTAGAACCAAAGGTTACAAGGAATTCAGGCAGAAATCTGCTGGTTGATGTAAGACGTTTTGAGGCAGGCATTTACGTTGGGAGACTGGCGGCCGCATTCTGGACTGGGCGAGGTTGAATATCCAATATCCAGCAAGGAATCTCCAAGTTTCAAGTTGAAGAGATCAAGTTGCTACGCGACGACTTGAACCGAGCAGAAAGGGGACTGGCTCTGGGTCGAGGCCCTACATAGCACTAAAACTAACAAGGATATTGACCCGGTGCCTGTCCCCTTTCTGCGGACGCTGAGCGATGAACTGTTGAAACCGGAAACGGGGAACCGTTACCTCCGCCTGTTCAGTACCCGTTCATCGAACCGGGGTTTCCTTCGCAGGCTCTGTCCAACCCCGGCCACCCGTTTCTTCTGGTCATTCCAGCCGCAGGACAATCCAATATCGACTCGCAGTCCAACCGCTACTTTCCGAGTGCGATTTGAAGACGGCGAATCTCGTCGTCCACTTCATCGACAGACGCGACTGTTTGAGCAATCTCGTTTCGCAGCAACTGCCCGAATCGTTTTCGCAACCGATGGATTGCCACCTTCACAGCTCCGGCAGACATCTTTAGCTTGTCAGCAACAACGGCGTAGGGAACCTCGCTGTTGCCGGGCAGGAAGTCGCGAAGCTCGTCGAACATGCGGCGACGGCTGTCATCGGTTTGCTCGCCCTGCAAGCTGTCGTAAACGGTTGAGAGCATCACGATTGCCCACCGCTTTTCGAACTCGTCCTCGGGTGTCAGGTTTGTCGCTGGCTGAACACCAATTCGGCTCTCCGCATCGGCCACATCAATCGCAACATGCTTCGCCCCGCCACCGCGTTTCGCCGCTTGCCCTTTGCGATATTCGTTCGCCACAAAATGATCGAGCGCGGTAAGCAGGTACGATCGAAAACGACCGCGGTCCGGATCGGCTGATTGAATGAGGTTCCCGTTCAAAATCCGAGCGAAGAATTCCTGTGTCTGATCTTCAGCGTCATCCGGCTGCGCACCTTTGCGGCGGCAGTGGGCGTAGACGGGGAACCAATACGACGTGCAAAGCTCACCCAATGCCTGCTGGTAGGCACTCTCTGACAAAGACTGATCTTCGTTCCCCGCCGCTTGAACGAGGCTCCATCTGGTTGTCGCGAATCGAGCGTTGTCGTGCATGAAGCGTTCCACTTCACCGGATGCCGGTGGGTGCGTGGGGTGATGTAGCGTTGAGTTGAGGCCGAATGGGAGGTAACCCAAACGGGCTACTGACTGACAGGTTCTGGTTGTGGTCGTCCGGTTCCGCCAGTCATATCTTCGGTTGGCAGACCACGGTCTTTGCGGATTTGATGAACGTCTGCCAGAACCAATTCGACAATTTGTCCGTTGCGACGAACGGCCTGGAATTCAATGAAGTGCACCAACAAGTTCACCATGACTGCAAACGACGCGACCATGAAGTGCGTCTTGGCTGGTGTCAGTCCGAACCAACCACCAAAGCCACTTCTCGCAGCCGGATCAGCAATGGCCCCCATCGCCCCGGTGAAGACAATCAGGACGATGCCACCAATCATCATCGGTATGGTGCGATACTTAATCTTCTTGCTCTCAGCGAAGTACAGCTCGGTCAGCGAATACGCTTTGGATGTCTCTTCAAGCCACCGACCGGTTCCCATGAAGTACGTCAGGACGATGGAATGAATCAGGCTGGTAAACACCATCGCCCCCAGCCCTGCAAAGAGATGCCAGCGCACCTGTGCGGCTTTTTCAGGGTCCATGGAACCGGCATCTTCAATCATCCACCCCAGCCCAAATGCGATGGACATAAAGACGACGGCAACGACGGCGAGAGTTGGAAAAATACGTGACATGGATTGAGACTTCATCTTCTAAACAACTGCAGCGGTTGCTGCTCGCCGAAGATTTTAGCAGGCCAAGCCAGCCGGAACACCCGCCGAGATAGCGTGTTTCAGGTTCGGATATGCCCAGACGGAACCGATTAGTCCGACCATAGGCCAAGCTCACCCATCACCTGAATCTGCACCCAACGTTGCCCAGCTTCTTCCTTCAGCACGAAGCCTTCACCTTCGTCCAGCACTTCATAGTGCCATTCCTGTCCTGACACGACTCAGAAGGAAGAGTTTGGTTCAGCCGATACGGCACGAACCAGCGGCCACTCGATCCTGACTTGCCCCGCACTTTCCCGCAGCACGAATCCAGAGTCAGTCTTTTCGTAAGCCCAGCGTTTCCCCGTCGGCGACTCGCAAAGGACATCTTGGTGTTCGTCAGGAACAACTGGTTCCAATTCATCAAGTGAGTTTGGAAATCGATCGTGCTTATGCTTGAACCGAGCGAGATAGACAGTCAACCGCGTGAGCCGACGTTCGTTGTGATCTTTGGTGATCAAGCCTCTGATAGACAACGGGCTTGAGGCGAGTTTGAATTGAAGAATGCGAGTCGTGTCGCCTGCAACGACATCAAGCCATGTGGCCTTTAGAGGTAACGTGTCACCACTTTGCTTTTTGGAATCCGCATGGTGCTGTTTCAAAGCTGCGAATCGTTCAGCGTCATCCTCAATCGCGAACGCCGCAACTAAGCCATCGTAGTACGCGTGATGAAATCGAGCGTACCTCGGCCAATCAATGCGATGAGCAAACCAGTTGGTTCTGATTCGCTCCTGCGAGAACCAACTCTGGTTTCTAAAACGTAGGGTCAGTGCGTCCGGAGCGCTGTAACAGACGAGTCCCATGTACCGTTCGCTTCGGTCAAGTGCTTCCGAGAAGAGCCGCGGTAGCTCCCCTTGTTGGGTTGTCATTATTGCAACTTCGTACAGCTTTGGATCGTTGCTCGCCAGCAACGCGGACCTTAGTGACTTCATCCGTAGCCCATCAAAGATGACGGCCATATGAATCCAAGCGGTATCTTCTGCCCAAGTCTGTTTGGTCTGGAAAACGCGAGCTAGAAACTCAAATGTCTGACAGGCATCTTCGATTTCTCCCGCTCCAACTTGATGCATCGCTCTGAACAAGAATGTGCCGAGAATCGGACGTAGATCAATGTCCAACCAGGTCGTTGCGTCCGCAGGCGGTTCAGTGGCGAGTACATCTTCGTACCATTGATGACTCTCGCGAATCAAAGCCGAATACTCTGGCCCGTCCGCTTCGGTAAACGGAGTCTGCATTAACACATCGTGCAGAGTAGACGAGTAGTTCCTGGTTTTGTGGAACTCCGGAGCTGTGCTCCGCAGCTTGAACCACGGATGAGGTTCCAACTTGACAGGCAGGCCACGAGATTCACGAATCAATGATTCCCAATCAGTGTATCCTTCAAGCGGGTCCAACTGGATCTCAGGGCCAATCAGCCGAGTCGTCTCTTTCGAAATCGGCATCCCAGCTGGCGGAACGAACACCATCCAGAGCAGATATGCCGTTGTTCCAAGACATCCGAGCAGGAAGATCGCCCGGGTGACATGACGTGTCTTCCAACGGCGGTTCATGAATTGAGATCGCATTGCGGACACGAATCAGGCTGAAGATCTGAAGAGGAACGACGTCGCAGCAAGCTAAATGCTGATCAAACTGTTCTGGTTCGTTGAGGAAACGCTCAACGTACAATCTGGATCAGATATTTCTGGCACTTCGTCACTCAGTTCTCGTGTTCGCGTCAACTGTTCTTCGGCCACCGCAAAATGGCATCGATCCGTAGACGGCATCAGATACAATCCCTGTATGAGTACAGCCCCAAAGAAAAAACTTCGAATGACCGCCGCCGAGTATCTCGAGTGGGAACGCAAGCAGGACACAAGACATGAGTTCCACAATGGTGAAGCTTTCGCCATGGCTGGAGGAACACGCCGACACGCACTGATCGGCGCGAACCTTGTCGCCGAGCTGCGAAGCCAACTCAAAGGCGGCGACTGCGAAAGTCTCGGCAGTGACATGCAGGTCTATGTAGAACGAACCGGACTCTACACCTACCCGGACGCATCTGTCGTTTGCCCGCCGATTGAAGGAGACTCAGATTACCTTGTAAGCAACCCGGTTCTCATCGGTGAAGTTCTTTCCCCATCGACTGCCGACTACGACCGGGGAACCAAATTCGCGCACTACCGGAAAATTGCATCGCTCACCGACTTCCTCGTGCTGTACCAGGAAGAACCCCGTGTTGAACATCACTCGCGAACGACGGACGGTAACTGGCTGTTGCGAGAAGTTGCGGGACTGGGAGAAGGAATCGAGATCGGCCGCCTTGGGATCAACCTTCGTCTCGCTGAGATCTATGCGAAGGTTCAGTTTGACGAGACTGCCGAGTAAACCACATGTGGCCCAGCTCTCGCTCGTCCCATACGTTGGGGCCGGATCGGGCAGACCAAACTTCAGACGAAAGGGCTACTCTGCATGCGATTTGCACTCCAGCTACTTGC
>JBGCDN010000596.1:0-9472 GCA_045105495.1 Planctomycetaceae bacterium | reverse complement strand
ATCAGTTTCCTGACCGAGCCTTTTCAGGACCCGCTTCGAAGATCGGGGAAACTACTTCGATGCTTCGTCCAACAACTTCATTAGTAATTTCAACGGATCTGGTTCCGCAGATCTACGCGTTTCAGGCGCCGTTTTCTCTTTTGTCAAATCCCATGCAGTTAGCCAGCGATTGCGCTTGAATCGCATGCCGTTCTCTTCAATCAACCGCCGTTCGAAATCCTGCATATGGGCAGCTCCGTAGAACACTGCAATCTTCTTGCGCCCTTTGGTGAGCTCCTTGTTGAGAACCTTCATCGCTGCTTCATTTCGATCGACGACCAGCATTCGATTCAACGTCTTGCCCAAACCCTGATCCAAAGAGCCCTGCGCGACGAACTGTTCTGCCATCATGACCTTTAGCTTCTTGTCGCTGTTGTCATCCAGAAGCAATGACATGAGGTTCAGTTCTTGTCCCTGCTGCGATAGCAGGCTCGACTGTTGCTGCTTGTTCATTTGCCGAATCATGTCGGCCGCCACATCAAGTGCGACTGATAACCCGCTGTCGCCGCGTTCGGCCATTTTGTTTGAGATTTCCGTCGGCGTCATGTCCGCGTGAACGAAGTTCTTTTTCTGGTAGTTCACAAGTGCCGTTTGTGATTCCAGATTCAGCATCGACTTCATTGAGTTTTGCAGGAACGAAACCGGGTTGCCGCCGCGTTCTTCTCCCATGACAGGGCGAACGCCTTTGGGGGCGACCAGTTCATAGAGAACGACGTCGTAGCCGGTGAATAGCTTGTTGAGTTCTTCGTAGTAGCTTCGATCACCAACGTGAACGGCAGAAACAAGATCAACCGTGACTTTGTCTTCGCCTCGGCCGAGTGCGTAGCGGGTAACTGCGGTCTGCAGCGAGATAGGTTGCTTGTCTTCACCTCGAACCAGTCGCAGAAACTCTTTCGCTCTCGCGCCGTTGTCTTTCTTGCGGCCGTTCTCGCGAGCCTTCTTTTTCTGAAGGCTCGATTGCGCCGGCGATTCTTTCTCCGCTTTGACCTGTTCCTGAGCTTGCAGGAAACCGCACGCGAGCAGCGTTGCGGCGGTGAAGCAGGCAAATGGTTTTCGGTTTCGAAGCATGATGTTCCCCGGGGAAAAGCAAATCGGCCAACGAAATCGTACGGTCGATCGATGCCGTGGTCCACTTGGCGAGTCGCGAACATTCGCTGCCAATGCGTGATCTGTTGTTCGCTGGGCAGTTCAGCTTCTTAGCGGTCGTTGCAAAAAATGCCGATTTGCCAGCGAATTCAGGAAGTCGCTGGATGGACCATTGCCGAATTAGGAACCGATATACCGCGAGTAGACACTTCGCGCGACGGCGATGTCTTCTGTGCCTTTGATGATCGCCCGACCATCAGCGAACAGCGTGATGTCGTAGGCTGGATCGTTTAGCTGTAGCCGAAGCAGGAACGCGTTTTGGGTAACCGAACCAGAATTGCCAAGTCGTTGTGCCATCTCTGGCAGCGACAGTTTTGTCGGTTCAGCCGGTGAGATCTGGACAGCATTGCGCCCGCACAAAACGGACGATTGAGAACCAGTGCGGCCTTCCAGCCAAAGACGCTCGCCATTCACGCACGCCGGGCAGTTCGCAGTTTCGCGTAGCGTGCCGGCGTTCATGTTTCTCATTGAGCCGTCCCAGACGTCGACGACTTTCAGCACGGGTTTCACGGCTGCTTTGTTGCCAGAAAGAATCTTCAGCGCGTCGGTCGCTTCCAGGGATGCAATCACATTGATGGCCGTCGCGAGGACACCCGCTGTATCGCAGGTCTCCATCGAACCGGGTTCGGGTACGTTATCAATGAGGCATCGAAGGCATGCCGTTTCGTTCGGGAAGATCGACATGGTTTGGCCATGGCTTCCGACGCAGCCTGTGTAAATCCATGGGATGCCACTCTCCAGGCTGAAGTCGTTGATCAGAAAGCGAACTTCGAAGTTGTCGGTTCCATCAAGAATCAAATCGACGCCGCTGGCCAGTTCAGCAATGTTGTTGAAGCTGACGTCAGCAACGACCCCTTCGATTTCGATCTCCGAATTAATCTCACGCAATCTGTTTTCTGCAGCGATCGCTTTTGGCGTTCGATTGGCCACATCGTTTTCGTCGAAAAGAACTTGTCTCTGAAGGTTAGAGAGTTCGACAAAGTCCCGATCGACAATCCGGATAAAGCCAACGCCTGATCTGGTGAGCGTTTCAGCAAGAACACTGCCCAACGCGCCGCATCCGCAGATGAGAACCCGCGACTTGGTGAGAGCGGCCTGACCTTCTTCTCCAATCCCGGAGAATAGGATCTGCTTTTGATATCTCTCAGTCATCGGTGGCGGCTGTTTGCGGACGGGATCGATGTGTGAGCACAGATGGTAGCGGTGGCATTGACCGTGTTGTAGTTGCCGTCGCGGTGAAATGCCGAAGCAGTTGTGACTACATTGAACAAGCAGCCGCTCGCTGGGCTCAGGATGCCTTCTTCCGCGCGTGTGGGTGAGCCTTTTCGTAGGTCTCCCGGAGGCGGCGTGTGCTGACGTGCGTGTAGATTTGAGTTGTTGTCAGGCTCTTGTGGCCGAGGAGTTCCTGTACGGTTCTCAAGTCGGCTCCACCGTCCAGCAGGTGTGTCGCGAAGCTGTGACGAAGTGTGTGAGGTGAAGTTGCTTGATCTAACCCGGCGGCTGCAAGATGCTTTTCCAACATGCGACCGATGCTGCGAGTTGTCAGCCGCTTGCCGAATCGATTGAGGAACAAAGCAAACTCGTCTGGCCCGGCGTCTTTGGCGGGTTCACGGACATCCATCCATCTAAGCAACGCGGTGCTGGCGTAGCTGCCAACAGGTGCGATGCGTTCCTTCCGACCTTTTCCGAGGACGCGTAAGATCCCAGCGTCCTGGTCCCAGTCAGTGACATCCAGCGACACCAATTCGGCGACTCGAAGGCCGGCGGAATACATGGTTTCGAGTATCGCTCGGTCGCGCAGACCGGGCCCCGTTGTGGCTGGAGGCGCCGACAGGAGCTGACCAACTTGTTCGGTGGTCAGGAAGTGCGGCAGTTTTCGCCCCGCCCGAGGTGTACGCAATGCCTGTGCGGGATTGGTTTCGCAAATGTTCTCCCGGCAGCAGAAACGAAAGAAGCTTCGTAGGCAGGCAATTCGTCGGGCGACGGTGCTTCGGGCGTAGCCACAGTCGTGTAGGAACGCGACGTATTCGCGAAGGATGCCAACGTTGATTTCGTTTGGCGGGACGACTCCACCGCGATACTCGTTCAGGAACTCAGCCAATGCCTTCATGTCGTCGGCATATGACTTGATCGTCAGTTCGCTGGAGTTGCGTTCGATCTTCAGATATCGCAGGAATCCGTCAATGGCTGCATGCATGAGGCCACTCCTGCGGCATGTTTACCAGTCGAGTTCTGGCAATCGGTTTGGAACCGTCAACGTTGACAGTTCAATCTCATCGCTTTCCGAAACGCCTTCGTCTTTCATTTCACGAACGCGCTGACTGAGAACCGCTGCGTCGTACCAGGTGAAGTTCAGTTCTTCATCGGCAGCCGATTCGCCGATCTGGCGCAACAGTTCATCATGACTGTTATCGTCAAATAAGAAGACGTATCGCTGACTATCTTTGACGAGTGCCAGAACATTCACTCCACTAGCCATGGTGTCTCCAAAAGATCGCCGCCGGGATACGAAACAGACATCGGCACGACACCTGCGAATCTCGTATATTCGCGCAACAACCGGCGCAGTTTAACTTTGGGCGCGAAGCGTTTGGCGGTGGTTTGTAACCGCCAACTGGTGGGGCAATTCACTCGCACGCACTGCTGCAGGATTTGCTGGTAGAGCGGCGGCAAATGGGGGTTGGAGCCGCTTGGATTTTGAGATCTCTTGCGAACGACTTTAGTGGGTGTCGGTTTGGATAGAGGGACCGCGGAGGTCTTTGGTTTTTTCAGGCTAATTCTGGTCAGGTGTCGGACACTACGCGTTTGGTTCTTCTGAGAGCCTTGTGGCCCCGGGGTATCCGAGCGGTGTTTTCTCGGCCCAGACAATCAATTCGATAGTCCAATCGAGTCCAGCCGGTTGGTGCTGAGCTAGTGCCGCGAATCGGCAGCTTCAGATTCGTCGAGTAACCCGAAGACCAGTCGTCCAAAATGATCGCTGACGCTTCGTCCAACTTCAGCGACGTGGTCGTGCGTGATGGGGCCGTCCTGAATGCCGGCGGCTGCATTCGTGATGCAGGATATCCCGAGAACCCTGGCTCGACCTGCGGCTGCGACGGCTTCTGGAACCGTGCTCATTCCCACCGCGTCCGCTCCGAGGATTCTCATCATGCGGACTTCGGCCGACGTTTCGTAGGTTGGTCCCGGCATGGCGGCATAGACGCCACTCTGAATCGGGATGCCGAGTCGCTCGGCCACCGTACGGGCATGGGCGATTAGGTCAGCGTCCCACACACACAGGCTTCGATCCCCAATCAAGTGTGCGGGCAGCATGCTGATGTGACCATCTATCAGCATGAGATTGCCAACACGTAGATTGAGGTTCACGCCACCAGACGCGTTCGTCAAAAGCAGCTTGGTGACGCCAACCTGCAGAAGTGACCGCACGGGCAGCGTAATGGTTTCAATGTCGTGGCCCTCGTAAAAATGCGAACGTCCTTGCAGCACGATGACATTGGTTCCGTTGTGGTTTCCAAGTACCAATCGTCCCGCATGACCCGGGATTGCTGAGACGGGAAACCCTGGAATCTCATCGTACGGCAGCGCCTTGCCACCGTTTTGGACCAGCGTGTCACCAACGTGTCCGAGACCGGAACCAAGTACCATTCCCCATTCCGCAACGCATTCGTCTGGACCGACATTTGCGAAGTTTCGAATCGCTTCGGCTGCCATCTGCACTTCGAAAGATGACAGTGCTGTTTGAGCTTCAGGGCTTGAGTGGCTCATGCCGGTGCCGCCTGTTTCTTCCAGCCTTGTTCCACAAACAATGGAACAAAGTGTCGCGGGATGAAGAGGCGGTCTTCGGGATGGGGAACGGTGTAGTAGTTATGCGGATGAATCAGCACGTCGTCGTTCTTCGATAGGTCAATCAAACAGCGGCTTGGCAACGTGCGCCGAGCGATGGCTCGCAATTCGAACGGTTCCAGCAATGCCGGATCGGTCGCGTCGAAGAGTCCAAGATGACGCTCGCGGGCTTTGCCTACGTTGTCGCGAGCGAATGTGATTTCGCGATTGTCGGCCATCGATTTCGCTGCCGTTCCCGGTTTGATAACGGCTTCCATGACTGAATCGCTCAATTGCCACGGGTTGATATTCGGCCAGATGAAATATGGAAAAGCGAGGCCACGTTCCAGTAGTCGTTGGTTGTATGTCGGCGGACGTGGAGTCGGCTTGTCACGGTCTGGTTGGTTGCGATTTATTGCGCAGAGGAACCGACCGTATCCGTCCATGACTTCGTGTCCGAATACCATGTAGAACGTAAAGGTCTCGTCGGTTGTTCCCATCACCTTCATGTCCGCAGTGACCATCTCACGGAGTTTCAATGTCGCCTTTTGCGCGTGTTCGAGGTGAATGGTTGCGGCATGCTTGCCGGTTCTTGATGTCAGCCATGCTTTCAGGCCGGGAGGCACGGGTGTCGAGAACTCGCCCCACTTTGTGTTGAATGGGTCACCAAGAAGTTCGCCCCATCGAGCGTCTTTCAGTGAGACAAATCGATCTGTCGGCGGCATTTGGAAGCTGACCTCAGGTGTGTCGATTCCCAGAAGTCGGACGGGAATGTTGCCATCGGCCAAGGTCGTGATGGTGTCGCCGTCGTGGACCTGTTGGTTGACGGTCCCCTGACTCTTGCCGCGAAAGCCAAGTTTGGCGAACCCAGTGGTCATCTTTCGCTCTGAACTAGAGCGGATCGCGTTTTTGAAGAGCATGCCGTGTGTACCGTGTTTGCCAGATCGAGTCTGGATTATTGGTTCCACATCAAAGGAACTCCACACGCGAGCCCAGAAAACAAGAATCGCGAATCGGAAAAGTCTCGATCGACGAACCCCGATGACCGAGTTACGGGTCGTCGGTCCCAATTCGTTGCGAATCCCTCTAAGTTACGCAGCACAATGGCTCGCAAGAAAAAGAACAAAAACAAATCCAAGGTTCGTGTCGACTTTCGCAAAAACCGCGAAGCCAGGCCGCGTGACCAGAATCTCACTCGCGAGCTTTCGGGGAATGAACTTGCCGAAGACCTGAATGTTGGCGAACGCATTAGCGGCAAGGGAAACGTCTCACGCAAGCGAACGATTATCGGAGCGGAAGTCGTAGGCGATCAGATTCTTCGCGAGGTTGACCAGACGCAGTGCCTTCAAGGTCGGGTTCTTAGTTCGATCGGTTTGAACAGCGTCGTGGAAGGCCCGGGTCGGAAGAAGTACGAGTGCACCATTCGCCGAGTTCTTCGGACCATGGCGCGTGATGCTCGGAACGCTGTTGTTACGGGCGACCGGGTTCTCTTCAGACAAGAAGGCGACGACTATCAGGGAGTAATTGAACGAGTTGAACCGAGAACCGGTGTTTTGTCCCGCGGCAGCCAACGGCGTGAGCACATTATTGTTTCCAATGTCGACCAGGTTGTGATTGTTGTTTCAGCGTTCGACCCGCCGCTGAAGCCCAGCCTTGTTGATCGGTTTCTCGTGAGTGCTGAGAAGGGCGGCGTCAAATCGATTGTCTGTGTGAACAAGATCGACCTGGTGAACCCAGCAGACCTGCAGCCAATTATTGGTATCTACGGACGGCTCGGCTACGAAATTGTGCTCACTAGCACCGTGGATGGACGCGGCATTGGCCGCCTTCGAGAGCTCATGAAAGACTGCGAGACGGTCTTCTCAGGCCAGAGCGGTGTGGGGAAGTCGTCGTTGCTGAATGAGATTCAGCCGTCACTCAAATTGGCAACCAGCGAGGTCAGCGACTGGTCCGGCAAAGGCAAGCACACCACACGCCGCGCGGTCTTGATGCCGTTGGAGGTTGGGGGTTGGGTGGCGGATACACCCGGCGTTCGTCAGTTCGAATTATGGGATGTGATTCCGGAAGAAGTCGAAGGCTACTTCATTGAATTCCGTCCCTTCGTGACGCGTTGTCGATTCCCGGATTGTTCCCACACGCACGAACATGACTGTGGCGTGAAGAACGCCGTTGACCGCGATCTGATTTCGATTCTCCGATACGACAGCTATCTCAGAATCATGGGTGTGGAACATGGATCGAGACGCCCTGATGGATAAGCAACCGTCGGCATCTCCAATCAAGGCAGACAGTCTTGCGTTATCAAACGCGATCGAATCAGGCGATCTCACAGCCGTTGAAGCTTTGATTCAGCAGTACCCAATGCTGGTGAATCATCCAGATTGGACTCCGCCGCCGCTGCACTGTGCGGTCTTATGGAACCAACCGCGGGTTGCCGAGTTGCTATTGAACCACGGCGCTGACATTGAGCTGAAAGATCCAGATCGGCAAACGACCCCGCTGCGTTACGCGATCATGTATGGCAAGACAGAGCTGATTCCACTTCTGTTGTCGCAGGGAGCGAATACTCAGGCCTGCGTCGACGGAGGGAGCACAGCAATTCAGTTGGCGCTTGAAGCGGCCAGTGGAGCGTTCGAGGAATTCGAAGATCTGCCGCGGCGAGATGAGTATCAGCCGGTCGTAGAAGTACTTCGCGAACTTGGCGTGAAGTAGTTCGGCACGCAACTGTGCTTGCCAACCCCTTGGTTCAGTCCACTGCTGAATTGACGCGCGGGTTCGCACGAAAGATGATCGAACCAGAAACTACCTGTTCTCGGATGTATGCGAATGACTCGTCACGGATCTTATCTGCCTTGCTTGTTGATTCTTGCTGCAAGCGTTGGGGCGTCATGCAGTAACACGGTCCAAGCTGATGATTGGCCGGCGTTACGCGGGGGTGGTTCTGGGGTTGTTTCGCCCAAGAGCCTTCTTGCCGGAGACGAGTTCGGATTGAAGCTCCGTTGGAAACAACCGGTTGGCAGCGGCTATTCGAGCGTCGTGGTCGCCGATGGTCTTGTCGTCGTCATGTTCGCGGACGGCAAAGACGACGTCGTCGCCGCGCTGAATGCTGGCGATGGCAAGCCGGTTTGGAAAGTGTCTGTCGGGCCGACGTTTAAGGGAGCCAACGGTTCGTTCGATGGGCCGCTCTCAACTCCGCTTGTGACCAATGGGAACGTAATCGCTCTCTCCGCTCGAGGCCGTTTGGTGTGTGTCGATTTGAAGACCGGTGAAGCTCGTTGGACGCGAGAATTGGCGACGGAAGAGAAGGCTCCGCTGCCACTTTATGGGTTCACAACGTCACCGATCTTGGCTCGAAACAGTGTCGTGGTTCAGATCGGAGCCCCTGACAAGAGTGTGATTGGTGTTGATCCTAAGACTGGCGAGACTAAGTGGGCTGCCGGAAATGATCGAGTCGCTTCGCAAACACCGACGGTCTACGAAGTTGGTCAGCGAAAAATTGTGCTGTCCTCTGGCGGTCGATTTCTGCTGGGTATTGATCCCGCAGACGGAACCGTTTTGTTTCAGGTGGAACATGGAGGCGGTAATGGAAGTGCTGTCACGCCCGTTGATCTGGGGAACGGATTGGTGCTGCTGACCGTGGATGACAGCTTTTCGTCTGCGTTTCGGATTCAGAGCGAGGGAGATGAAGTCACGGCGAAGCTCGAATGGAAAGAGCGGTCCATTAAGAACACTTACAACATTCCTGTTCTTCAGGCGGACAGCGTGTTTGCGTTTTCGACACGGTTTCTGACATGCATCGATCCGGCGACTGGCAAGCCACGGTGGAAGAATAGAAAGCCAGGAGATGGATTCCTTGCCGTTGTCGATGGCAAGCTGATTGTGTCGACCAAGCGGGGCAGCCTGCATATCGCCGAGACATCGCCAAGCCGCTACGAAGAAATCGCGAGCCTGAAGGTTTTCTATTTTTTTTACTGGTCTTTGCCAGCCTTCGCCGACAACGCAATCTTCATGCGCAGCTTTGGCGCGGTTGCTCGGGTTGACGTGACGCCCGGGGCAGCGAACTTAGCGGCGACAACGGAAACCGAGGACCTGCCTGTTGGGCTGGAATTTCAGCAGTTCCTGAAGGCTGTCTCGACTGCAAAGTCCGCACCGGAGCGAACGGTTGTTGTGGACAAGTTTATGACTGATCAGAAGTCATTTCCGATTACAGAAGGCGACGTGGTTCACTTCGTCTATCGTGGAACATGCACCGATGTTGCCGTTGCCTGCGATGTCTTTGGAGCAAGACAAGAACGCAAGATGGTTCGAGTCGCTGGAACGGACCTGCACTATTTCTCAATGCGACTGCCATCCGATCAACGCGCCAACTATGTCTTCCTCGTGGACTACAAGGTTCAGCCTGACGAACTGAACACCAACCGAACAACAAGTTCAATGTATGCCGGAGAGATGGAATTCGCCGTTC
>JBGCDN010000595.1:0-8571 GCA_045105495.1 Planctomycetaceae bacterium | reverse complement strand
GAACCGCTGGTCCGCGCTTTCGCTCTGGAGATTCCGAGCAACGATGGTTCGGGTGACTGCCGTCGCGTTGGTTCGGACATCGGGGTTGGGGAACGATTGTGAGACGGTTGCAACGACGGACGCGGCCATTGCCTGGCGGCGCTCGAGGTCGTGTTCGTTCGCGTTGAGATCTTCGATTAGTTCGGTAGCTGCTGGTGTGTCTTCTCGGCGTGCAAGATTACTAAACAGAGCCTTCAGGCAGTCTTCGGCTTTGTGAGAGTATTGCCATCCACGGCGCAGCAATGCGTCGGCTGCTGTTGAGTCGTCGAGTTTGTTCTCCAGAAGGCTTGCAGCCTTGATGTGATCGCCACTCTTTTCCAAAACAGAAGCCGCGTTCCTCCATGCTCGACGAGCAGCCTCGTTGTTCTCCAACTGCTCATGTAGACCCGCAACTGATGGCCAATCTTCAATCGACTCGAACATTGCAATCGCTTGCTCGAACTGACCACCCTTGCGGAGGCACTCTGCCGCTTTTCGTTTCTGATCTAACTTGTCGCGATAGATGACAGCGGCTTCTCGGTAGTGTCCGCCAGATTCCAGAACGGCCGCCGCTGCATCGAGGTCGCCCAGGAGACTCGAGTAAATGTAAGCCGCGCGGCGATGGCGGCCGAGTCGGGTTTCGCGGAGGGCAAGCTCTTGGTATTGAGCTCGCAGACGCTGCTGCATTTCCCACGACATGTCCCAGTAGTTGGCTGTACCCGCCGAACTGTTGGCTCCGTAGTCCACAAGCTGTTCGCTGAGTTGGTCTGATGGTTGGCCGAGCCCGCGGTGGTTGTCGTTGGAAAAGGGAATTGCGAACCGGAGGCCTTTGTCGGGATCGTTCTTCAGCATATTCAGAAGCCGCTTCAGCTCGTTTTCACGACGCGACATGGAGGAACTACCAGCCTGCAGCACACGCCGTGCCCAGTCTTCCATTGCGTTGACCCATGTCCGCTTGTCTGCATTCGCTGGGACCGAGTTCGCGAAGCTTTGAGCCGCCTGAGCGAACGGTCGCTGAAGCTTTCTTACCGCGTCGCGAATCCCCGCCGCCTTCGATTCGTCAGGACTGCGCGGTGCGTCGGAGAGGTTTGGTTCTGTTCCAATGTCGTCTCCGCTCTTGCCGAGAACGTCATTCAGTGTGAGCGATTGTTCTGGGAAGATGGCAGATAGTCGGTCCGTCAGTTGGGTGCCAGTATTGCCTGCGAACCACTGGGTTTTTGATGCGGGCTGGACCGAAAATAGCCGGTCGACGGTCAGAATCTCGTCTGCTTCGTATCCGACGATTCCAATTGCCGGATGCCAGACGAACGCGTCAATGGAATCTCGTTCTAGCAGTTCAGCCAATTCCGCATCGGTCGTCGCGGGAAAGAGCTCTGCTTCCAACGGAATGAGCAGTCGTTCGGATATTCGTCGATAGGGCAGGGCTTTCGCCGAAGAGACGTTTGGACCCACACCGGCTACCACGATTCCGGCTGGAACCGAAGATCCGTGCGGCGACAACACGTAAAGTTTCGCCGCGATCAGAGGTGTGTTCCACGACAGCAGCTCGGAAAGCCATTGCGAGCTATCGGAACCTGGGATGAACCACGTATCCGCGTTCTTCGGTTGCGAGCGATCGACGTTGCGATGAATCAACTTCAGTTGCACGTTCATCCAATCGCCCTCACGAACGCTTCGATTGCTTGCACGGGGACTCGGTGGTCGTCCGTGCCGGTAAGTCGGAAGTAAGCCTTCCCAAACGATCCGGCTGTAGAATCTCGCGGACTTGGTGCGTTGCTCGTTGATGCTATTTGGTCGGTCGGTTTTGATGGGAAGCCATGTTCGCACCAGCCGGACAGTGGGCCGTCGTTGAGGACGATTGTGATTTCTGGAATCAGTTCGTTCGAACTTCTTAGGTGCAGCAGGAACCGTGAATCCAGGTAGGCGACACTACCATCTTCGAAGTTGGCGACAGACAGTTTGTATTCCGTGCCGGCCGGCGATTTTGTCGGTTCGAACCGAACGACTGAACTTGTAAGACTCTCGCTGTAGTGAGAGCCAAGGAGACTTTTCAATCTTGGCTGCGGTCTGGTTTCAACAGTTAGCTTTTGCCCCTTGTTCGTCACGAGCAGAAGTTGTTCGTCGTGAATACCGATTGCCTTGAACTTGTTGCGGCCAGACATCTCTCGAATTCGCGCCCGCAGTGGTTGCTCGATACTGGCGTAGTCGCGGCCCGTCGGGAGATTGCTGAGTTTTAGTGTTGGTACGTCGATGAGTCTCCTTCCTGCTTGCAGTCGATGTCCATCAGCGGAAACCGAGATCGGTGCGTCAGCCCACGCGACAACCTTTTGGTTCCAGAGTCTGGTCACTTCGCCACTTCCTGCACGGGCGACCGGTCCGTAGCCAACGCAGTGGAACAGGTACTTCGTGTCTTGAGGAGCCGGAACACGTTGGAAGAGTGGACTCGAATCAGCCAGAGACACCACAGCCCAGTCTGCGTCGTTTGTCAGGAATCGGCTGCTGGCTGAGAACCGTGAGTCACACCTATTTCGAAAACGGTAGCCTTTTGGGATCTCGACAGAACCGATCGATTCCGATGTGCCTGCTGTGAACGCATGCATTGAAGATCCATCGCTGACAAAGATGGTTCCGTCGTGGCCGCAGACATGTTCCGTATGATTCCCTGTCGTGATTGGCGTGACATCGATACTGAGATCTTCCTGCAGACGGACAATCCTAAGTTCGCCCGAATACTGATCGCCGTAGACGAACATCGGCTGGCCAAGGGGGCACTTTCCTCGCCACAGAACTTCTCCTGAACCAATCTGATCACTTAACTGGATTGCCCCCAAGCCTTTCTGTTCCCACAAAAGCACGCGACCATCTTTCGTGACCGCAATCGTTCCGTGGTCTGAATCCAGCAACGCTCCTGTTCGAGGAGGGTGTGAGAATCGCAGAGGGAACTGGTCGAGCGAGAATATCGCCGGTAGCTCGTCAAGCGAATCGTCTTGGACTGATTCCCGTGCTGGTGGACTCAGGATGGAATCCAGTTCCATGCGAGCCGACCGAATTCGTTTTTTGCCGCGATCTGTATAGGCCGTGAAGTCGATGCTGCCATCACGTGCGACGGCCAGGACAAACACCGGTGCAGAACCGCGGGCGTCCTGAAGCTGCCCTGAGAACTCGTCGCTACCCGCAATCTCCTGGCTGGTCACAACAACAGATTCAGCAACATCATCTGTCGTTGTTAGTGTTAGGAACTCATCAAGTGCGGGGCCGGCGTGGACGTGTGACGAGAGATAGTGCATTTGTTCGATGAGCGATTCTCGCGAACTCAGATTCATCTCATGAAGGTTGGGCCCGTCGCCACGCCATGCGACCAATGTGGTTGTATCGTTAGTCGTGGCAGCCATCGCCAGAGTCGTTGCGATTCCATAGATGCGAGGGATACCCCACATCGCAAGGCCGCTGTCGAGCAGAACATGACGTGTTGTCGATCGCGATTTTGGTGGCGATTCCCGCCGTAGGTACATGGCTTCGCCAACGGCAACGCGGACCGCCAACGTTAGGTCGTCGTGGGCGAGTTCGCTGATGAGCAGACGATCCAGTTGGCCGCGATTGGTGATGTCGGAAACGCCGCCCAGAGGCAAGTCTTCCTGTTTCCCCAGTGGCTTTGGAAAATGAACAACGGCGAATAAGTTCCTCGCCAGTCGAGCGATGCCGCCCAGTTCGTCGTCGTCAATCAGGCTGGCGATGAGCTCACGGGTGGAAACATCTGGTTCGTCGTCGTTCGTCTCATCGGGCAGGATGTCACCGGGCAGACCGGTCTTGAGTTGCTTCTCAAGCTGTTCGGGATCAATGTGCTCCAGCCCGTCTTTCAGCCACAGAATATCGCTGATCAGGCTTCGGATTTCCGACTGGGATGCGGTGCCGGATTCACGTTCACGCGTGCTTTCGGTAAAGCCACCCATGGATCGGGAGTCCACAGCAAGGCCAGCTTCCACCTGATCCGCCAGCCAGTTAGCTTCTGTCTCCATCCAGTGGCTGTATTGATTTTTCAATACCATCGCAAACAACTCGCAACGTGCCTCCAGGCTTGTGCGGAGGTGTTTTGGGAACCCGTGGATTCGATCGAGTTGGACAAGTGCGTCGCGTAGTTGCAGTGCTTCCCACGTGGTTTGTTGGAGAACCGTTTCGTTGGGAACGATGTTCTCCAGAAACGTTCGGGCATCTGGCCAATTACTGCGGCATGCAGACAGCAGCACGGCGATGGTGTTGAACGGCGGTAAGCGACCCTTGGCGGTTCGTCGCATGATGGCGACGATCTCTTCGGCGAACGCAATGGTCAGGCCGGAATCCCACAGCAGCGCGTTGCCATGGTCGCCCCATTTGAAGAACGGACTTTTGGCTTTATCGAAGTAGCTACTGGTGCGCATTATGTTGCACCCAGTGAAGCTAGAGTCGTCCGGACTGCGGCGCGTGTTGCTGGCACAATCGAGTGGCTATCGATCGCTTCCCATTGATCTGTCGCTGTCCAAATAACCAAGTCGCCGTCAGTTGCACCGCGGCTGTTGAAAACTCGGCGCACGACGATGGGTTCTACCTGCGGACTCCATTCGAATCCGGCAGGGATCGCAACGTCTTCCTTGATGATCAATCGCGTGCCGGGCAGAGGTGGCAGCGGAGAGCCGATCACAACAACACGACCATCGGCGCAGGCGGCGAACTGAAGTGGTTTGATTCGAACTTCGGCTGTATGTTCGATGTAGTTCAGCCACGCTTCCGCCGTCGTCAGCAACCCGTTCGCTTCGATCGGTTCTGAAGTGACTCTCTTTAGTTCGAGAGAAACTGACTTGAACTGAGCATTCGCAAGTTGCGGAACCGGCAGTTCGACTTCAAGCCATGCGTCTACCGGCTTCCAGTCGCCGCTTGGAAGAACTTCCGTTGGAACCCGTTTGCCGCGTTCAATCAGTTGATCGTCGGGCAGGATGTCAAATCGATCGCCCGATATTGATGCGAGAATCGGCTGCAGTTTGTCTGACTCAGTTCCTTGAATCCAGACCGTACCGTCTTTGGTTGAACTGCACACTTCGATGTCAGCGTAGCCGCGCAGCTTTGACAATTGCTGGCGTTCAGATTGTTGGATGCGGATGGCCCATTTACTCATCGCCATCCTCCAGCAGCTTCCAAAGACTCTGAACAACGCCTTCGAGGTGTGTGCGTTGCTGATCGTCGGTCACCCATTGGCATCGGCTGGCCACCAATCCAAGTTGGTCGCGAAGATACAGAACGTCGGTACTTGGAACCGGACTTTGCTTGAGTCGTTCGCCAAGTCGTTCCAGATCCCGCGCGAGTTGTTCCGGATCGACGTGGTTGGTGACGACGGATCGTGGGTGAGCCTTGTCGGTTCCGTCCGTATCTTCGTTGCCCTTTGAAATTGCATCCTGAACGATCGCAATGAGAACGGACTGCTGTTCTTCTGAGTCCCAAATGTATCGCAGAACCCAGAGATCGCTGACAATCGCGTTTAGCCGCCCGCTCAAAACCGCGCTGGCAGCGATGACGCGTTGTAGTTTTACGGCGCGCCGGTCAGACACTGAGATGCCCGCGTGTCGTAGCCGATGGATGAGTTCGACAAACTCTGATTGGATCGCAGAGAGATCGACGTCGTAAATCAAAGACTGCAGGCGGCGGATATCGTCGATCGAAAGGGAAGCGGGTTGAGACTCTATCCGACGGTCCAGCTTCCAGCCTGCGGTCAGAACTTCTGGCATCATTTCAGAAGCGACGTTCTCGCAGTTGACTCGCAGAAGGAACCGGTCAAAAAGAGCTGCGAGTGCATCGTCTTCTGGCAGGTGATTGCTGGCTCCGACAAACATCAGCGTGTCGAGCTTTCGCGTCTCGCGGCCTCGGCGAAAAACGCGTTCGTTAAGAACCATCAACAAGCTATTCAGCACCGCGCTGTTGGCGTTGAGTAGCTCGTCGAGAAATACAAAGTCAGCTTCCGGAAGCATGCCTTCGGTGTTTGTGATGAGATCGCCTTCTCGCAATTTGCGAATGTCGAACGGGCCAAACAGTTCGTTCGGTTCGCTAAATCGAGTCAGCAGGTAATCGAACACCCGCCCGTTCAGGCGTGCTGCCAGTTCGCGAGCGAGAGCACTCTTGGCGGTTCCAGGTGGGCCGAAAAGAAAGAGGTTTTCGCCGCCGATCAATGCGATACCCAGCAGGTCAATGATTTCGTCTTTGCCAACAAAAGCGGCTTTGATTGGTTGCAGCACTTCGGTTTGGAAGCGTTCAACATCTTGCAGGCGTGTGTCAGTCATTGTTGGTGGTCTGTTCGTTGTTCAGATCTGCGGAGACGGCGGGAACCAAGTGTGTATGAACGCCAAGAGAACTGCGAATGGCTGCGGCAACTTTAGGGTCTTTCATACGGCGTTTGTCCTGCCGTGCGATGATGCGATCGATAAACATGCGCTGCAGGCTGTTGTGTTGGAAGGCAGGATGCCAGACGTCGGTGTTCGGGATTTCGATTCCGACTGAACTCAATGGCCACGGCTTGAGCAACTTGATGATTTCGATGAGCAACGGATCATCAGCAGAGGCGAGCACAGCCAGTCGATGTAAATCAGGCAGGTAGCGAAAGCACAAGTCGACGCTGTAGTGCACCGAAGGCGTAGGATCGGTCGGAACCGGTTCGGATAGCGCGGCTGCGATGAATTCGGCGTTGACGTCGCGGTACGTTTGAAACTGAGCGACGCGGTACAACATTTCTGCGGCCCAGGTCGCGGCTTCTTGGTTGAACTGTGGAAGCCCGCCCGGTTGGTTCTCCCGCCAGATTGCTTCAGACGCGACAAGTACCTCAGCAGTGGCGTTACGATCTTCCGGATCGATTTCGGCAGGCTCGGGCACGTTCGCTCGGCCGCGGTCGAACACATCTTGAATGAAGGCGCTGAGGGTCACGATTGAATCGTCATGCCAGAATGAAAAGCGTGAAGCAGTTGGACACCGTCAAATCGAAATGGTTCAACAAGATACTTGTTGCAGGTGGTCGTGATTGCTTGGGGTTCATGCCGCATTGTAGTTTTTGGGAGCTGCTATTTCCTCGCCGCCAGAGTATGCCGTCGCTGCTGCGGTCCATCTTGTGAGTCTGTTCGCTGCAGAGGTACCTCGGTCGTTGGAATGATGAGTTGTCCCAGGAAGTGATTCTTCGACTTTGCTTACTGTTTTGCATCGCCTCGACGGATAATCTTACTCAGATCCATCCACGCGAGCATTCGGTGCAGGCTTGAAGTAACGTGGTGCTGTTTCTGTCAGTGTTGTGCTGAGCCTATTTCATGTATTCGCTTCGATTTGTTTCCCTTGGACTTCTGCTTGCCTTCGGTACGCCCACCGTCGGTCATGCCGATGAGCTTGAGCAGCTGCTTGTTCGGTTCGAACGTGGACTTGGTGTCGGCGATGAAAATGCGCCTGCAGTCGCCGATGAGCTTGTTGAGTGGGGCCGACAGCAAAACAACAAAGAGGCAGAGGCTCGCGGGCTGTTGCGGCAGGCATTCCTTCAAATGGTGCCCCGCAACGAAGAGTCCGGTTGGCGGCAACGTTTGCAAGAGGCTCTGAAGATTGCTGGTGACGAGAACACCGTATTGCGTGCTGAAGCGGCTTTGTTTCACGCCTATTCGATGGGACGCGTTGATAACAGGGTTGAGGCGATCGCCGAAGTCGATAAAGCGATTGAACTTGCCCACGCTGTCGATGCGGATCGAGTGATTGCGCTCGGATACATCATGAACGCCGAGCTTCTTCGTGTGCACAGCAGTGAATTACGCAGTCGAGACTACTGCCTCCGCGCGTTGCTTTTTGCGGAGCAGGTTGAAAGTCCTGGGCTTGTGTTGCTGGCCTTGCGTCGCACGGTTGGTGTCATGGCCTTTTTTGAATGCTACGAGGAAGGCGTCGCGTACGCTGAACGGCTACAAGAATTGGCCACAGCGGAAGGTGCGGGAATCGAATCGATGGGGACCGCCGAACGCCTGTTGTACAAGGCCGGGCGAAATCCTGAATACGAGACACGTTTGCGCGGACGCATCGTAGCCATGAAGAAGCAACTCGGTGCTTCGCGCCGCACAAGAATCGCCCGCTTGCAGATTCAGTTGGCTGGTCTGATTCGTGACAAGTCACCCCAGGAGGCTGCCGAAGTCGTTGCTGAGGCCATTGCGACTTTCGAAGCTGTCGACGATCGCGCCTGGATTGTTTTCGGCAAGCTGGTGCAGGCCATAGTGCCTTTGCCTGACGATAAGAAGTCTTCGGCCTATAACCGACTTCAGGCGGTCTTGAATGGAAAGAAGATCGCACCGGTGAGTGAGAACAGCCGTTTTCTGGGCTGGTTGGCCGACTCGGCCAATATTGACCTCGCTGAATTCTATGAGAAACAAGGCACTTGGCAGGATGCGGCCGAGTGGCGGAGAGAGGAAACGGTCAGGTTGCGGCAATGGGCGAATAATGGAACCGGCAACGCCGCCGTATCGGCACAGTCGTTTCTCGAGGATACGCTGCGAGCCCGTCGGGAACGACAACGTATGT
>JBGCDN010000594.1:0-4816 GCA_045105495.1 Planctomycetaceae bacterium | reverse complement strand
CCCGATCTTGTTCCAAGACCAATACTCTTCACCATCGCCCGATCCAACTTGCGCGGCGCGGAACACTACACGGAATTGCTGGAACAAAACGAAGCATCTTCCGGCATCCTGCACTTCACGCGACTCCCCACGCGGCTTGCGAAAGCGACACTGGAATGTGTCGAACGCAATGGCCCTGGAGCCAAGATTTCTCGTGAACGCGTGGCCCACATCGTGACATCCGTCACGCGCCCCGATTCACAGGATATCGCCGCGATGAACGTGCTACTCGCCGCACCACGCGG
The DNA here is from genome assembly GCA_045105495.1 of Planctomycetaceae bacterium. Lineage (GTDB taxonomy): Bacteria > Planctomycetota > Planctomycetia > Planctomycetales > Planctomycetaceae > CAYNWT01. Next base: position 4,532 of record JBGCDN010000594.1, on the reverse strand, counting down.
TTTTTGTGCAGGCGTTCGTATGGCGATTGATGCACTCGACATTGCCATCGATCGACTCGGCACACCGCTGTACGTCTACCACGAAATTGTTCACAACCGATACGTCGTTGAGACCTTCACTGACCGAGGCATCGTCTTCGTCAACGAATTAGATGAAGTCCCAAACGACACCAACCTCATCTTTTCAGCACACGGCGTCTCCCCAGAAGTCCGCGCTGCGGCGAAGGCGAAGAACCTGCGAACCATCGACGCCACTTGCCCGCTGGTCACCAAAGTTCACATCGAAGCCGCCCGTTTCGCGCAGCAAGGTTACACCATTATTCTCATCGGCCATGAAGGGCACGACGAGGTGATTGGAACCGTGGGCGAGGCACCGGACGCCATTCGTCTTGTCAGTACTATTGCCGAAATCGATGCCCTGCAAGTTGAAGACGAAACCAAACTCGCGTGGCTCACACAAACGACACTCAGCGTGTCCGACACGGCTCAACTTGTGAACCGACTGCGCGAACGGTTCCCATCAATCGTCGGTCCGACAACAGACGACATTTGCTACGCCACACAGAATCGCCAAAGCTCGCTCGAAGCACTCTGCGACGAAGCCGACGCCGTGATTGTTGTCGGCAGCCAAAACAGTTCCAACAGCCAGCGACTTCGCGACCTCGCCATCGAACACGATGTCGCCGCATGGCTGATGGCTAGCCCCTACGAACTCTCGCGTGCCGACTTTGAGAACCTGAAGACCATCGCCGTGACCGCCGGAGCCAGCGCTCCGGATTCGGCAGTCGAAAAGGTACTGGACTGGCTGGCCATCAACTTCGGCGCGACGGTCGAACTGCGTACTCATACATCTGAAGACCGCGTGTTCCCGCTGCCGGTCGAACTCACGACAAAGGCCATCAATGACTGAACCCGTCGTCTCAATCGTCGGCGCAGGCCCCGGCGGACTTGCAGCAGCGATGTTGCTCGCCAATCAAGGCAAACGCGTACGCGTGTTCGAACGGCTGCCGCGTGTCGGCGGGCGAACGTCGGCGATCGAAGCAGATGGCTTTCGCTTCGATCTCGGACCCACATTCTTTCTGTACCCGCGCGTGCTGGAAGATGTGTTCACAGAATGTGGATTGAACCTTTGGGACGAGATCCCGATGACAAAGCTGGATCCGCAATACCGGATCAACTTTGGCGTCGGCGGACATCTGGATGCCACCCCTGACGTCGATCGCATGGTCGAGGAGATTCGTCGCTTCTCCGGAGACGACGCCGATTCCTTCCGCGCGTTTATGGATCACAATCGCGAGAAGCTGGCGAAGTTCAAGCCGATTCTGGAAGCTCCGTTTAACGGCGTCATGGATTTTCTGAACGCCGACACAATCAAAGCTGCTCCGTGGCTCAAACCGTGGCGGTCCGTCGCCGGCGAACTGGAACGCTCGTTCAAAGACCCACGGATGGTCATCGCGTTGTCCTTCCAGGCGAAGTACCTCGGCATGTCGCCGTTTCGATGCCCGAGCTTCTTCACGATCCTCGCGTTCCTCGAATACGAATACGGCGTCTACCACCCCACCGGCGGCTGCAGCGCGGTGAGCGAACGCATGGCCGACATCGCTCGCGGGATGGGTGTCGAAATTCACCTCGACGATTCCGTCAACGAATTGAAATTCAACGGACGTCGCGTCACCGGTTTGGTCACCGACAGCGGCGAATACGAAACCGATGCTCTGGTCATCAACGCCGACTTCTGCCGCGCGATGGAACGATTGGTTCCCAACGAACTTCGGCGGCGTTGGACTGACAAAAAGATCGCCAACAAGAAGTTCTCGTGCTCCACGTTCATGATCTACCTCGGCATCGAAGGCAAGTACGACCTGCCGCACCACCTCATTCACATTGCCGACGACTACCTGAAGAACATCCGCGAGATTGAAGAGGAACACGTTCTGTCTGACGATCCATCTTTCTACCTGCAAAACGCGTGCGTCACCGATTCCACCCTCGCACCGGATGGAATGAGCACGCTGTATCTGCTGGTTCCCGTCTCGCACCAACATCCGAATATCGATTGGAACACAGAACGCGATCGCTTCCGCAGCCTCGCCATCAAACAGCTATCCAAAGTTGGCATCACTGATCTGGAAGAACGTATTCGGTTCGAAAAGGTCGTCACCCCCGACGACTGGGACACTAGCTACGAAGTCTACAACGGCGCGACGTTCAACCTGGCTCACAACCTTGGGCAGATGTTGTTGAACCGACCGCATAACCGGTTCGAAGAACTGGACGGTGTGTACCTGGTCGGCGGCGGAACACACCCCGGCAGCGGCCTGCCCGTAATTTACGAATCCGCCCGCATCACCAGCAAACTGATCGAAAAAGAACTCGGCAAAACCAAGCCCCGCACCATGGCGGGTGCATCGTGATGAGCCCCGCCAAAGAAGAGATTAAGCCGCAGGCGCTAGCCTCGGACCTAAAAACCAACACCAGTTTGACGAATCGAAATCCGCGTTGGCTCAAAACGGTTCGAATTCACACCGCCACCCAGACCCCACCGGAACCAAACGTCTTCTGGCTCCGAAGCCCGAGGCTAGCGCCTACGGCTCACGTTGGTAGCGGAAGTCGTCAAGACTTTCGGCTGAACCACCTTCAACAAACCGAAACTCTTGACGAGTTCCACAACAAGAATCGCACCCGGGGTGCGGCTTGATTGACGCGACTCCTCACCCGGATTTCGATTTCCAAACCGCGATCAAATCCGCTCGAACCGCTCAACGGGAATGGCGATCGCAACCTATCGGCGACCGCCTGAAGATCGTTCGCAACTTCCGGCACTTCATCGCCGCTGAACCAACGATGCTCGCCGCGTGGTGCAACCGTACCAACATGGTCGAATCGCTGACCGCTGAAGTTCTTCCCATTCTCGACGCGTGCCGCTTTCTCGAAAAGACCGCTGCGAAGACACTCGCCGGCAGGAAACTCTCAGGCAAAGGTCGTTCAAGCTGGTTACGTGGCGTCGATGTTGAATTGCGGCGTGACCCGTTTGGTCTGGTGCTAGTCATCGCTCCTTCGAACTATCCGCTGATGCTGCCCGGCATTCAGGCGCTACAAGCCCTGATCGCCGGGAACGCCGTGATGTGGAAACCAGCCGCAGGCTGCTCAGACGCAGCACGCTGGTTCCGTGAATTCCTAATCGGAACCGGATTAGACGAATGCCTGCTGCTCGTCCTGCCGGAAGCGATCGATTCCGTCGAGAACACAATCAGCTGCGGTGTCGATAAGGTCATCCTCACCGGTTCTGCCGACACCGGTCGAGCAATCCAACAAAGACTCGCCGACAAGTTGGTTCCGGCCACAATGGAACTCTCAGGCTGCGACGCCATGTTTGTCACCGCCTCTGCAGATCTCGATCTCGCAGTAAAATGCCTGTGGCTCGGCCTCACCATGAACAGCAGTCGCACCTGCATTGCACCGCGTCGGGTCCTTGTCGACCAAACTGTCGCATCACAGTTCAAAGAGCGACTGGCTTCCAGACTAGACGGTGCTGGCGACCTACCCAGCAGCGATCTGCAAGTCGGAATCGATTCAGCAGTCGACAGTGGCGCCCACGTGCTGCAACTCCATCAACCCACGATTCTGGCCGACGTCACTCCCAACATGCAAATCGCGCAGAAAGACATCTTTGAACCAGTCACGTCGGTCATGACTTACGGAACCATCGATGAAGCCATCGCAATGAACGATGAATGCCCGTACGCGCTCGGCGCCACGATCATTGGTTCCGGCCAATCTGTCGATGAACTTGCTGATCGAATCAACGCTGGCTGTATCGTGGTGAACGACATGATCGTACCGACGGCCGATCCGCGGGTCCCCTTCGGCGGGCGGAAACAAAGTGGCTTCGGTGTGACTCGGGGAACGGCGGGTCTGGAAGAGATGACACAGCTCAAGGCCATCGTTCGGCAAAACAGTTCATGGCTGCCCCATCTGGACGAACCAACGCCGCTGGACGAGGATGTCATTACAAATCTAATTCAAACTCTGCACTCGCCGAGCATCTTCAGCCGAATGACCAGCAGCCTGCGGCTCGCGAAAGCTGCCATGCAACAGCGCAAACATCGCCAGGAAACAAAGTCCGCTCTCCCCTCGGGGAGAGGGTTAGGGTGAGGGAGCTAACCGTTCGATCTAATAAGATCGGAATTGCAGGTCATCACCGAACGATTGGTCTCCCCTCACAGAGCGTTGAAAAAAGTAGCACGACTCTCCGAGTCGTGGAAAATTCTCGCATAAAACGACTCGGAGAGTCGTGCTACTGTCGGTCTTCAACAGCCTGCTAAGGCCAGAAGAGGGAGGCAAGGAAAACATCATGTCAGAAAAAGCAATCGTCATAGGTAGCGGACTCGGAGGTCTTGCCGCAGCATGCACGCTCGCCGCGCGAGGGCATGAAGTGACTCTGGTCGAACGCAGCGAATGGCTGGGTGGAAAAGCCGCTGTGCTGGAGCGCGATGGATTTCGGTTCGATATGGGACCGACGATTCTCACGC
>JBGCDN010000593.1:0-4899 GCA_045105495.1 Planctomycetaceae bacterium | reverse complement strand
CGGTAAGAACGTCCATGCTTCGACAATCCTGCCAATGCGTGCCATGTCGTGTGGATCAATGTCCGCACGGTGCAGCCATAGTGCAGCCAACCACTCAAGATGCGGAGCTAAGTTGTTATCTGGATTCAGGTTAACATCGCTCGAAGCACAGGTTCGATTCCCGCCGCCTCCATTTGAATATCTGTAAATCGTTTCAGGGTAGGGGATTAGGCATTTCGAGGACGCGGGTAAGAACCGGCGTCCTCCGTTCAAAGTATGCAAAACCCCTCCTGTTCTTGAGGCCTCCGGCTAGTTGGCCGTCACTACTGCAGCCAAACCGCGCCGCCCCCCTTGCAATACACCCGGAAGCCTATGGTCCCGGAATCTCGCCGGGGTTTCCGACCGACGCACTTTCATGAAGTGACAAACGCCCCCGATGGAGGCGACCGGAGCACACCGGAATTAGATCTTGTGATACTGGAGGCACTTCACGGAGCTCTACCGTCGTGCTTCGCGCCTGCTTCCAGTCACGGACTCTCGCGGGTTGAGCGGCGCACAACCAAGTACTCGTTCGACTTCGCGTCGAGAATGAGCGTGCTATTTGTGAGTGCTTCGTTCCCCAGAACACCAATAAAACCTGCACAGCTGCTGAACCGACCGACTAATGTCTGAACGCCGCCATACAGATTCACGTAGCTGATTCGTTTAAGAGGCAATTTTTTATCGCGCCATGTCGCAGTTGCGGTGATGAGCAGGAATGGGGTCCCCGTGCCGGTTACCGTTGTAGTGGATCTCTGGCTCGTTGGCGTCGGAATACTGGTCGTAGTAGTTAGAAGTCAGCAGCCCAAACGCGCTGCAACCGGAGTCATAGATCACGTTCTCTTCAGTTCCGTTGAATGTCACAGGCATGACGATCTTACGCCCCTTGAAGTCGAATGGCGTGAAAGTCCCCATTGCGTTGAGAGCCTGAAGACGATCTGCGTAGAGACGAATCTTCATCGCAGGAAAGTCGATCGCACATATTCTTTGGTCAAGGAAATCGCTACCGACGGTTCCAATCGGGTTGGCCTCGGTGTTCTCCCAGTCGATGCCGCCCCGCGATCCGCGCACCCAACCGGGTTCAAGAACCACTTTGTTGCTACCGATGTTCAATTCAAACTGACGGAAATACGTAAGCCCATCCTCTATAGTTCGACGTCGCAACCGCGCTCTATGAGCGATTCCAGAGCCCCGCTCCGAATGAAGGTACTTGGAGAACGGGTGTCAGACTGCATGCAAAACTTGTTGTCGAATCCTGGGATCGAAACCGGGACCATCATTGCGTAGTGAGGCCCTTTGTGATCGCCGAATTGCTGTTCACTCCACCTGAACGGAACCGGGTGCAGTTCACCTTCGATCGTGAGCGTGTTCGGAGTGTCGCGGAACCACGTGTGTTTGAAGTACGCGAGTCTACCGAATACGCCGGCCACGGGCAGGAATCAGAGCCCCAGTAAGGAGTAGAGAATTCTCTTTCTGGTTTTCTTCTTCACGCTTCGGGCTCCGAGCAAAGTTGCGCTCGCGGTTCTTCGCCGAGTCATTGCAGATCTTTGGTGGGCTGCGCTGCTTTGCGGCGTTCTCTCTTCCGGCCAGTGGCGGCGCCGGCAAGCCGCCCGATCGCTTCAATTGCATTCTCAACACGTTTGTTCCAAACAACAGCGGCGTTAAGTCGAACGCAGTTGCGATAGTGCCCACCAGCAGAGAATACTGACCCGGGCGGGATCCTGATGTTTTGGGCTCCCAGCTGGTTGTGCAACAAGTTCGTATCGACGGCTTCGGGAAGTTCGACCCACAGTAGATGGCCACCCTTAGGTTTTGTGGCTCGTGTTCCGTCGGGGAAATGTCGCCGGACCGCGTCGGACAACAACTTGATTTGATCGCAATAGGTTCGCCTAAGCCGACGCAAATGCGCGTCGAAGCCGCCCGTTCCTAAGTACGACGCGATCGCCATTTGAGGCGGAACGGCAGTCCCCAGCGACGATCGACACTTAAACTCCACGACTCGGTCATGCCACCGACCGGCAGCCATCCACCCTATCCGGTACCCCGGCGCAATAGTCTTACTGAAACTACTACACAGAATAACGTTGCCGGATTCGTCGAAGGCCTTGACGCATCGCGGTCGCTGCACGCCAAAGGCGAGATCTCCGTAGGTGTCGTCTTCGATGATTGGCAATCGAGCCCGGCGCATTAGCTCAACCATGCGGCGTTTGTTTTCGTCAGGCATGATGCTGCCAAGCGGATTGTGAACATTTGCGTTGACGATCAGTGTCTTAACCGAGACTCGCTTGTGCTGAATCAACTTCTCAAGTTGCTCGATCGACAGTCCAGTTCGCGGATCCGTGCTTACCTCGACTACCTTCAACGCCAACATGTCGAGGAGGCTAAGAAAGCCAAAGTAGCACGGTGACTCAACCGCCACCGTATCTCCCGGCTCGGTTATCGCCCTCAGCGCCAGCAACAGGGCTTCTGTTGTTCCATTGGTGATGACGATTTCTTTGGCACCCAGACCGCACCCGCTATCCATCGCCCTCCGTGCAACACGTTCGCGGAGCGTCTTCAAGCCGAGGCCAACTTCGTACTGGCTTGCCTGCACTGGGTTGTTTCGTACGGAGCGTCGTAGATGGTTGTTGATTGCTTCGGTCGGAAGAAACTCGGCGGCCTGAATCGCCGCGCAGATCTGCCCGGTATCTCCGCGACCAGCCATGTTGTCCGCGATTGCCAGGACGTCCTGGATTTTGGGGGAGCCCACTTTCAACGGAAGGGGCAGCTTCTCTGGTTCCAGAGGTACCTGCGTCTGAGTGACTCGCCGCACGTGTTTCGGACGGACGAAGTAGCCCGACTGGGGACGAGCCTCAATGAGCCCACCGTCCTCAAGAAGTTGGTACGCGTGTAGCACCGTTGAGACAGCCACCGACATCTGTTTGCCCATCTGCCGAATCGACGGGATGCGGTCACCGGGCTTGAGTGTCCCCTTGTTAATCATCTTTGTCAGACGATCAGCAACCTTCTCGTAGAGTTTCTTCTTGTCTTGTTTTCTTGCCATCCGCATCGACTGATTCTTGTCCATCGCGTAATTAGACGCAATATGTGATTTGACGAACTGTACTCATAACAATAGTGACGATCTGTGTCTGTTTTTGCGAAAGAGCAGCAGTATCCTTTGACCGTGACTAAGCAATTCGCCCGCCGGAAAGGTTCTGATGAGTGCAAACGACGACAAGATACGCCTGATCGCAGACGCTGCCGCTCGATCTCAGCGATACCTTGCAGCAGCCGACTCGACACCCGTTTTCCCCAGCGACGAAGCAATCGCGGCATTGAGCCAGTTCAGCGAATCTCTTCCATCGGGACCAGCCAATCCAGACCTTGTGCTGGCCCAACTCGACGAGCTTGGGTCGCCCGCATCCGTACGCACAACTAAGGGTCGGTATTTCGGTTTTGTCCAAGGCAACAGTGAGCCCATCGGCACCGCCGCGATGATATTGTCGACGACGTGGGACCAGAATCTCGGAATGCCTGTCGCGGCGCCAGGCGCAGCTCATCTGGACTCTATCGCAGCGCGCTGGGTCTGCGAACTGCTTGGTCTGCCGGCTTCCGCGATCGCCACGTTTTGCGGTGGAGCATCCATTGCAAATTTGACCGGCGTTCTTGCCGCACGAGATGCGTTGCTGGACAGGGCTGGCTGGGACGTTTGTGCTGATGGCCTCCACGGTGCGCCGGCGATTCGGGTCGTTACATCGGCTGAGATACATGCATCGGTCATGAAGGCGCTGCGATTAGCCGGCATCGGCACCAATGCCATTACCAAAGTGGCAACCGATGAACTCGGACGACTGCGGGCAGATGATTTTCCCGAGACGGACAGCATGACTTTGGTTGTCCTTCAAGCCGGCAATGTCAACACTGGCCACTCCGACCCATTCGGCCAAATCATCCCGCGCGTACAAAGGGCCGGCGGTTGGGTTCATGTCGACGGTGCGTTCGGACTTTGGGCGGCAGCTTCTCCGCGGCACACTGAAGATGTTCGCGGGAGCCAGCTGGCCGATTCGTGGGCGATTGACGCTCACAAGTGGCTCAACGCCCCTTACGACTCCGGGATTGCAATCTGCAGGCGTGTCGAAGACCTGCGGCGAGCGATGACGACCAATGCTTCGTACCTCTCCACGACTGCGGACCGGACGTTGTTGCAACTGGGCCTGCAGATGAGTCAGCGTGCTCGTGCGATCGAAACATGGGCGATCATCGCGACCAAGGGGCGCACGGGAGTTGCAGAAATGGTCGACCAGCTCTGCGAACTGGCGCAACGCATGGCCGCAAAGCTGTCCCACGGAGGCGCGAAGCAGTTGGTGCCGGTCGGTCTCAATCAAATGCTCTTTTCATTTGGAAGCGACGCAGAGACAGATCGAGTAATCGAAGCTGTACAGAGCGACCGAACTTGCTGGGTTGGTGGAACGGAATGGCAAGGCCAACGAGCGATGCGAATCAGTGTCTGTGACTCATCCATGACTACCACAGATATCGACCAATCCGCTGACGCGATTTTGCGTTGCTGTCACTCCATAAGAGCTCAATCTGCCGCCACGTAGGGAGCGTTCGTTGTGTGAAGGACTGAAGTGCGAAGCCCATCGTTGAAAGCAGTTGGATGACAAGTGAGTTTGAACAGACAGAACGAAACAGAGTCCGACGCGTTCCCAACCGAGGCTATTATGATCGCGAGACCGTATTCCAGGTGATCGATGTGGTGTGGGTTGGCCACGTTGCCTTTGTGGATTCGGCAAGTCAGATGGTCACGGTCATCCCCATGCTGCACGCTCGCGATGGTGATGAGCTAGTCCTTCATGGTGCCAGGTCGAGCCGCCTGATGAAGTTTCTGGGCAGTGG
>JBGCDN010000592.1:0-2922 GCA_045105495.1 Planctomycetaceae bacterium | reverse complement strand
GCTCGATCCGATGCTCGAAGAGTATTCCGCGATTAGCCGGAAGGTTGCAGCCGACAACGATCTGACTGTCTGCGACCTGCGGAAATGGTTCATTCGGTTCCTGAAGGAGAACAACCCAGAGAACAAGAGCAAAGGTATTCTGACCGGCGACGGCGTTCACCTGAATGCCGCTGGAAACAAGTTTGTTGCCGATCGAACCGCCGAAGCTCTTGCGAGAGAATTGGGTAAGCAGGCCATTACGAAGTTGTCGAAGCCCATTAGTCTATTCAACGGCAAAGATTTGACGGGGTGGCATGTCGATGTTCCGAATGCGGACAACAACCCGGATATTAAGCCGACGTTCATCGTCCGGGATGGAAACCTGGTGAGCCTCGGTTCGCCTCAGGGTCACATCATCACGGATGCTCGCTACAAGAATTACCGATTGGAAGTTGAATATCGGTTCGCCGGCAAGCCTGGTAACTGCGGCGTGCTGGTTCACGCATCGATTCCGCGTTCGCTCTACAAGATGTTCCCGATGTCTATCGAAGCTCAGATGAACCACAAACACGCCGGTGATTTCTGGTGCATCGTGGAAGATATCACTGTTCCAGCCATGGTGAAGCGACGCGGAGCGAAAGAGAAATGGGGCATTGTCGAAGGTAAAGCACGCCGCATTTTGAACCTGACTGACGATTCCGAGAAACCACTCGGCGAATGGAACAACTACGTCATCGAATGCTTCGAAGATTCCGTCAAAGTCTGGGTGAACGGCGACCTTGTGAACCTTGGTTCCAACTGCACCGCCACCAGCGGCCAGATTGCCTTGCAGGCGGAAGGGGCCGAAGTTGAGTTTCGGAAGTTGATGCTGAGTCCGATTTCTGGCTTGAGTGAGAAGTAGTCGACGTCGGTTATTGCCATGCCGCTTCGGTGAAAAAGAGGGACGCCAGCCGCAGCCCGAGTGTCCAAACTCGGGTTGCGGAGTTTTTACGCCCTGACGTATCCTCCGCGCGTGTAGGCCTTCTCAGCTTGCACTCTCCAACTCAATGGCCATTCGCCGCTCGTTCCTGAGCGGTTTGGGAAGCGGTTCTCGTTTCCCTTGGCAAATCCAAATCTCTCACAACTCGAAACTCGCCGGAGCATCGTGCCATGCGCGCGTTTTCTTGCATCTGGGCAGCGCTGTGCGTTGCTTCTATGACCGGTTGCATGTCGTCTCAGGGACGCATGATCAATCAAGCCGGGCAGTCATTCTACGATCGAGGAAACTACGCGCAAGCCGCAATGGAATTCCAGCGCGCTGTCGCCACCGATCCGTACAACGCCGACTACATGTCCAACCTTGCGGCTGCCTACAAGAAGCAGGGCAACATGTTTGCCGCTGAACAGGCATGGCAGCAGGCGTTGAATATCAATCCTGGGCACCAGCCGTCTTATCACGGCATGGCTCAAATGATGCTCGAAAACAATCGAGCTCAGGAAGCGTCGCAGTTGCTGACGGCATGGAGTCAGGCTCAGCCGTATTCTGCTGAACCACACATTGAGATGGCTTGGATGAATCGAGAGGTCGGCAATTCTCAGGCAGCCGCACAAAATCTACAGCAAGCGTTGGCGGTTAGCCCAAACCACGCGAAGGCGTTGGCTTCGATGGGGCAGTTCTATCAAGACACGGGCCAAATGGCTCAGGCCGCGAACATGTATCAGCAGTCGTTGCGGAACGATTGGTATCAGCCGGAGGTGCAGTCTCGACTTGCAACGCTCAAGGGCTTTGAAGGTGCCGATCCGTCGATGGGAACCCAAACGGCGTTTGGTGGTCAGGGCAGTGGTGTTCGAATGCCGTTCCCACCAACTCCACAGATCGCTCGACGGGAACCATTACCGGGCATGAATTCACAAATGGGTGTGAACCCACAGATGGCATTCCAGCCTCAAAACCATGTTGGCCACAATCACATGGCATTTTCGAACCCAGCCATGTCTCAAATGCATACCGTGAGTGCGCCGATGATTGGGAACCCTGGCGGTGCTGTCGCTCAGCAACAATTCGCGAACGCTCCTATGCTTGCGAATCAGGCTCCCATGATGCAGCAGCCACAAGTTGCGTTTAGTCCGCCGCAGATGACGATTCCTCCACAGATTGCACAGGCTCCACAGATGGCTGCCATGTCGCAGTCACCCGTGCCTGACGCCGCGTTCTCTGGTGCGGTCACACAAATGCCAATGAATCAAGTACCAGTGATGCAGCCACAGCCAGCGGTCACACAGTATCCCGGCTCAGCCGGCCCATACACCGTGGAAGATCCTTTCGCCGAACACTTCAATCAGCAGGCAACAGTGCAGGGGGCTTTGGCACCGAACTCGACCACGGTACCTCAGGGTTCTGTCCCGATGCCTCCGATGGCGAAAAGTCCACTTCCCGCCACTCCTGGCGCGAGCCCCGTCCCACAAGTCTCAGCTGCCCCCGAAGTCCAACCGTTCTAAAGAAGCGTTCCGCTTCACTGATGCCGTCGGATTGTTGCCGCCGCGATTGCGGTTCTTCACGACTGATGACTCATAACTGAGTGCGAGGTGTCCGAAGTTCGTAGGCCACGACCAAGCGAAGCGTAGTTCCGGCACCCAACTGCCCAAGCTTTGTCACCTCGCTCTTCGATCCGACCTATGTCCTCGATACGCACGATAGCGGCAGTTGGAAATGCGGACCCATCTGAGCCCAAGCCCGTAATCCGCCCACGCGGCGAAGAGCATCCCAAAGACAACTATTCCAACGCCGCTGCCGCACCCCGATGCAACGGGACGTTGCTTGCTAGCGGATGGAGGCTTTGCCTGGTTTTTGGCTGATCTGTCGTTGTGGCGGACGTTCTGTCAGCACGACCTGTAGTGGAAGTCGTTGACCGTTGCGGATGACGATAAGTCGAATTTGGCGTCCAACGTCTGACAGGCTTACCA